>JBCCBI010000271.1:0-7769 GCA_039034155.1 Deinococcota bacterium
CACAGGAACCGCTGCCATGAGCGCGCCGGCCATTAGTGGACCCCACTGGAACACGTCGCCACGCACCAGTTCAGTAATGAGCCCTACCGAGATAGTTTTGTTGTTAGGGGAAGACATAAATACAAGGGCGTACAAAAACTCTTCGCCGGAAAGTGTAAAGCAAAAAATAGTTGAGGAGATAAGCCCAGGGACGCTAAGTGGCAAAATGACTTGCATCATGATTTGGAGCCAACTTGCGCCGTCTAGCCGGGCGGCTTCTTCAAGTTCATGAGGAATCGTTTTGAGAAACCCAATGAGGAGCCAGGTACAAAACGGCATCAAAAAGGTGGGGTAAATAAGAATAAGCCCCAGAATATTGTCAAAAAGCCGCAAGCGAATGAGGATGTTGGCAAGGGGAATAAACAGCAGTGCAGGCGGCACCAAATAGGCAAGATAAATGGCAAACCCAAAGCCAGACGCGCCCGGAAAGCGGATGCGAGTAATACCAAACGCCGCCAAAAAACTGATGACGACGGTGATAGATGTTGCAGATAAGGCAATGGTGAACGTGTTGGCAAACCAACGTGGGTAGCGCGTTTCGGTGAGTAGGAAGCGGAAGTGCTCGAGCGTTGGGCGTTGTACTACAAAGGGGTTAACTTCCAAAAAGTTACCCTGCGGAATAAGCTCGGCGTTGGGTTTAATAGCGGTCATTAACATCCAATAAAACGGAAACAACAAAAACACGATAAACAGCGCCATCGGCAGATAAAACGTCAAAATACGACGTAACGTTTTGTTGCGCCGCCTGTGTCGTTTAAGGGTTGAGGTAGAAGCTGTTGAGGTGGTCATGATTGCCTCCGCAGCGCCCAGACAGCCGATCCTGCCACGATAATGAGTACAGGCAGCGTAAATGAAGCCACCGCAGCTCCCTCGCTTAACACCGAGCCCTGAATTGCCCGTTGGTAGGCAAGTGTTACAAATAAGTGAGTTGCGTTAGCTGGCCCGCCTCTGGTAATGGCCCAAACAAGTTGAAAATCTGCAAATGTCCACAGGGTAGAAAAGGTTGTGAGGATGGTTGTAAGCGGTAGTAAGAGCGGCCAGGTGATGTTCCAAAAGACTTGCCACGGGTTAGCACCGTCGACTTTGGCAGCATCTACCAAACTATCTGGCACAGTTTGCAAACCCGCCAAAAAGCCAATGGCGAAAAAAGGTGTGCCGCGCCAGGTATTTACATAGATAAGTGACGCCCTAGCTAGAATTCTATCCCCCAAAAAGTTGATGTTTTCAGAGATGAGGCCGCCATTGCGCAGGAGCCAACTGATGGCGCTGTACTGGGGGTCAAAAATCCACCACCAGGCAATGGCTGAAAGCACCGAGGGAACTACCCATGGAATAAGCGTGAGTGCGCGCACAAAGCGGTAGCCGCGAAACGGTTGGTTAAGGAGCATAGCTAGCGACAAGCCCAAAATAGTTTTTAAGACAACTGCGGAAACTGTGTAAACCGCCGCGTTAACCGCAGCCGTACGAAATACGGGATCGATGAGCAGGTAGCGGTAATTCTCAAAGCCAATAAACTCGCCGGGCCGGCCAATGCGGGCATCCGTAAAGCCTAAGTAAATACCTAGCACAAAAGGATACGCTAAAAAAACCAGCAAAAACAGGGCTGCTGGCAACACCAAAATAGCGCCAAGCCACTTGGCCTGCCGTAACCGAAAACGCGCGGGCTGCACGCGCCTAGAAAGCGTTTGCGTTGCCATAGTTCACACCGTTTCTGGCTAATTTATAAAAGCAATTAGCCTAAAGTAAGTTCAAATGATTGAGGATGTTCTCGAGCCATCCAATGGGTTTGTAGAGGTTTGTTGAGAGGTTATCAACCTCAAACATCTTTTTTTATTGCAGCGATCAGTACTAGATAATGTTCCAAATAGCATCAAAAACCATCAGCTAGAAGATACTTTCGTTTGTCAAGAATGTTCCAAACGGCTTCTGAGAAGACATCTTGTTAACTTGAGTTTGCTACTTACCGAAATCTGTAAATTCATTAGATTGTAAAACGACCATCACATAAATGTGAGCTTAAAAACTATTGATCTCATCAGCATAGGTCAAATCCCAACCATGACAAAACGCGCTGGAACACGATATTTGTCGTGCCAGCGCGGTAGTCGGATAAGTTAAGGGTTAAATCCTAGCGGAAAATGCGGCGCAAGCGGTTTTCAGCGCGGCTGGCTGCATCCGCTGGGCTCATGCCGTTGACAGTGGCGTCGGCAATCATGTCCAGCACGACGTATTCCGAGAGGGCGGCAGCAGAGCGCGTACCGGGGCGACCAGCGTTACTGTTAGGAAGCATGTTGGCGATGGTGTCGCGGTACGGCGTCACTTTGGGGTCACGCGTCCACACGTCCAGCCCTTTGTAGGCTTTTAGTGCTGGGGTTACGTAGCCGCTCATAGCCTCTACCCAAGGTTCTGCTCGCTCGGGCGTGAGCATGAAGCGTAAGTACTCTTTGGCTGCGTTGGGCGCTTCACTGTGGTTGAAGATGAACGCTTGGGTAAACAGGTGCAGTTCGGTGGGCATACCAACTGGACCAATGGGCATGTTGGCGTGGTTGATGTCGGCAGCAACATCTGGGAAGTCATTTTGGGCTGCGACGTACACGCTGATGCCGTTCGCCGTCACGCCAACTTCTTGGCCTAAAAAGGCGCGATTGTTGTTGGCGTCTAACCATGAACTGACGCCGGGTGCCATCACGCTGTAGAGCGACTGCGCGTAAGATAGCGCTTCGAGCGTTTCTGGGCTGTTGATGGCGATGGTTTCGCCGTCTTCTTCAACAATTTTGCCACCAAACGACCACAGTAGCGTATGACTCCATGTGTTGCCGTCGCCAACCGCACGGCCTAAAGCAAAACCAACGGGGTGACCGTTTTGGTTGAGGGTTTCAGCGAGGTTTAAAAAGCCTTCCCAGTCGCCTGGCATAGTGCTGTAGCCAGCTTCCTCGAGCCAACTTTGGCGGTACACCAAGGCGTTACCGGGGCCGCCAATAGGAATGGAAATCCAGTGATCCATTTCAGGGCTGTAGCCATAAGACTCACCGACTGCTTCAAAGCCGCCGAGTGTGTCAGACAGGTGCATGGCGAGGTCAGAGACATCCACTAACTGGTCAGGATACAAGTGCGGGTCGTCGTACCAACCCATAACAATATCTGGACCCGAGCCGAGGCTGGCAGCTAGGGCAGCTTTGGCGCGCACGTCTTCCCACGTGATGTATTCAATTTCTACGGGGACGCCGGTCATGTCGGTAAACATTTGTGTGTGCATGTTCCAAAACTCTTCGTCAGTGCCGACAAAGCCCGACCAACGCAGTAAGCGCAGGGACGTGCCATCTTCAATGTCGAACATGGGTTCGTAGCCGCTCATGCTGTCTTGCGCGCGGGCGTGGAAAAAACGGCTGCCTAAACTAGCACTAGCAGCACCTGCTCCCAGCACTTTGAGCAGTTGGCGGCGACTAAGCTTGCTGATAAGACCCATCACTAGCCTCCTTGGCTCGAGCTACCGTTGCTACCGTCTGTATGCCTAGTCCTAAGCTATGCAGCGACATGACGACATCACTAAGACGACATCACCAAGACGCCATCACCGAGAGGAAGAAATATGAGGCTGTTGCCAAAAATTATGTGCAACACCAAACGTGCCAACCTCAATGCAAGTGTGTAGAGATGAAGCCTAGCGACACACGTGACAATAACTGTAGCGAGCAAATTGATAAATATTATTCAACGCTACTTTAACAAAGTTGTTCTAAATCTGTCAATTGTGTCGCAGACTAAAATTTAAGGATTGCCGTTAAGGATGGTTTGCTCGAGCCAAGTACGCAGCTTGCGGCTTACCTGGTCAGGTTGCTCGAGGCTCAAATAATGCCCGCAGTCAGCAATACTGTGGAGTTCAGCGTGTGCTAGATGACTAAGCATCATCTCGTGGATGCTAAGTGGGGTAACAGTATCCTGCTGGCCGACCATCAGCAACGTGGGACAAATGATATTTGGAAGTGTTGTAGTACTGTCCCCACGGGACTCGAGCATCGCCAACTGGTGTAACAATACGGCCTCACCTAAACTGGCTGCCATCGCTTGAATAAACCCACACAAGAGTGCTTGGTGGTTTGGGTGAAGCGTTAGACACAAGTCCATCACAACATCGTCAAAGTTGTTTGCCATAACTTGTGCGCGCCAACGGTTCCACGTTTGTTGCTGCTGAGCCGTTGTGCCACCTGGATTCACCGCGAGTAGGGCAAGCCCTAAAACCTGCTCGGGTGCTCTGCGCCATATCTCAAACGCCACTAGCCCACCTTGTGAAAAGCCCACCAGCACGAACGCCTCGGGTGCATTATCCAGAATCCAGGTCGCACAGTCGTGAACGCTCGAGCCCACCGTCAGCGGCAACACGCGTGCGTCCACAACATCACGTAAATACTCTGTTTGATGGGCAAACACACGCGCGTCACACAAGGTGCCGGGTAAAAAAATAACTGGCACCATCAGCAGCTTGAGTGGGGTTGGGTAGATTCTGTTGGCATTAGCAGTTAAAGCCTTACAGGAGGCTTGAGGGTGGCATTACTCAACTGTGGAATTTTGAGTATAGATGTTTGTAGTTGCTATCCGAAAACGATTTCGGAACAGGCTAAAAACTAAGCGCGCTGTGGCTGCACGCAAACACATCAGTCTATTCGGTACTTTAGTCTATTCGGTACTTTAGTCTATTCGGTACTTTGAATGCGGTCTATGAGTTCTTGACCTAGGGCGTCAAAGCTGTCGGGTGTTTCAACGAGTTTGCCAGATTCATCTGCTTTGTAGCCAATGCGGTCAGCAGCAGACACAACGTAGGGTGACCAATAGGGGTCTTTGAAGGCGAATACATCGTGTGGCTCGAGCACGGCAAACATCCAAGCTGGCCCGTCTGCGTCTTCGGCAACTTCAAAACCACGCCACAATTTAGGTGGCAAGCTAATAAGATCCCACTTACCCAGTAACGTTTCGCCGTCAACTTTGTCTTCAGAATCACCCCAGTAAAAGCGCCACTTGTGTTCAGTGAGCGGTACAAAGCATTCGATGTAATCGTGCGTGTGATAGGCAGGGCCGTTGCCGGGTTCAGCTTTGACCATGCCAATTTGAAAGCCGTGCGGGGTGGTAATCATGGGCGTAAAGTTAGGGTTTTCGCTAGCGGTATCGCCAATAACCGCGTAGTTTAAGCGTTGATGGTGAGGGAGAGGGCTGTCGATAAACATAAGTGGAATAGGCTGCTTAATCATTTCTTCGAAGCGGCTGATGTAACCTTCCATAGCCCCTAAATGCTCGCGCGTGCCCGTTTGTGTGCGCGGGTCTTTAAGCTCTGCCATAGCTATCCTCCTTAGAAAATCTGCTGCTTGTCAAACCTTGCTAGCAGTCAGTTGAAACATAATTTTGTGGCGTAAGGTTGAGACGGTGAACGTACCAAGTGGTTATATCAAAATGAGCCTGTTCTCGCAATCTTGCTTGTTAGCTGCCTATTAGTTGAGGTCGTCATCTGTAAGACCTCATCATCTACAAGATCTCGAGTTGCTGCGTGTGGGTATTGAACCTAAGGTGTATAGCTATTGCATAGATATGAGTTAAGAGCAACATGCTGGTACGGAATGAGGCAGTGCTATAATAAGCAGCATTCTACTTCTGCGAGGCACATGTGGCGATAACGATTAGCGATTTGGCAAGGCACGTAGGATTATCTATTTCTACAGTGTCAAAGGCACTCAATGATTATCCAGATGTTGCTGAAGAAACGCGCCAAACCGTTCTTGAAGCAAGCCGCGACCTCAATTATCAGCCGCGTTCGGCAGCACGTATGTTGCGCCTCCAAAAAACAGAAAAACTGGGGATTGTCCACCCGCTTAAAAGCTACGAAAGTGAGGCCTTCATCGCCTTATTTCGAGGCGTGGCAAGGGGTGCTGAACGGCACGGCTACAGCTTAATTTTATACACTGCCACTCAAGATGATGAGCTGGACACTTCAGATAGGCTTGCCCGCATCTGCCAAGCTCGAGAAGTGGATGGCATTGTTGTCATGAGTTTAGGCATTGATGGTGCCAAAGAGTTGCAAGCATCTTTAGATATTTTGGCAGCAGAAACCTTACCTTACGTTGTTTTAGGGCAACCTGTTTTAGGTAAGTCAGGGATAGAGGAGTCAGGTTTAGAGCAAGGCGCCCAAGCACACCTTAACTTGCCTCAGCCACCTTCTTGTGAGCAGCTCGCACCAGTTGCCTATGTAGCTGCTGATAATATAGCAGGAGCAAGGGCGCTAACTGAACACTTGTTAGCACAAGGACACAAACGCTTTGCTTATCTGTCACGTAGTGATGATGTTTACAACAACCTCGAGCGACTCACAGGTATTCAGCAAGCCCTAGCAGCGGCGTCTTTAACGCTAGATATGATCTTTGATGCACCCTATGCAGCCTATACTGGGCGGGCCGCCATGCAACAGGTACTTGCAAGTAGCGTGTTACCTACTGCTGTGATTGCCTTTAATGACCATATCGCCATTGATGCGATGTACGTTGCCCAAGCAGGTGGTTTACGCGTGCCAGATGATATAGCCATTGCCGGCTTTGATGACATTCCATCTGCCAGTATTGTGACGCCAGCACTGACCACCACGCACATTCCTATGGTCACAATGGGAGAATATGCAGCGGAGCTGCTACTTGAGCAACTCACCGCCACCGCCCCTTTACCACCAGCACGCTTGCAAAAAATATTTACTACAGACTTGGTTGTGCGTACCTCTACGCAGATAGACGCAGATGGACGTTTCAACTTGACGAAATAGTCCCGCCGAATAGTTCTGCCGCCGTAAATCTAGCTGGCGTATGGAGGGTTGCAAATGTATAAAGACTCATTAACGGTATACCCTCTTGTACTTGAGGGATAATTTAGGTATAACTGGGAAGGCCGCGAAAACGATTTCGAGTTATCACTTTGGCGTTGTGCCGATCTATTTGTCTAGCACGCTCGAGCAGAATTTTGTGCTCGAGGCTAGCAAGGTCTAGTTATAGACACTAGCTAGGTTTGGGTAGGCGTTAAATAGCGTGATAGGCTCGAGTGTAAGTTTATAAGCGGTATTACAGAGGAGGCATAGCACGTGAAAGAATCTATTCACCGACGAATTCTGACAATTATTTTGGTCATTGGCTTAAGTTTAGGTATGGCAGTTGCACAAACTTGTAACATTGAAGCACCTGCCGAAGACACCAGCGTCAATATGATCGGCTGGGCGTTCCCTATTACGGAGTTTTATGCCGACGAACTTGAAGCTTGTAGCGACGTCGACAACTTAGACATCAACACGCAACTTTTGGACTCTGGCAGCACCCGTGAGCAGGTGCGCTTAGCACTTTCTGGCGGTGGCGATTCACCTTACGGCATTTTGCATGGTGCTAATGGAGATATTATCGAGTGGGCGTCTCAAGGTTGGGTTCAACCCATCACGGACTTAGTTGAAAAATACCGTGAGCAGTACAACCTAGATGACATTGCTGATACTGCTTGGGCAGGTGGCAGCTACGAAGGTGAAATTTACGGCATCCCTATTGTCGCCAACACACACCACATCATGTACCGTATGGACTTGTTTGAAGAATACGGCCTCACCCCACCCGAAACCTACGACGATGTGATTGCTACGATCGTTTCCAGAAATTTTGAAGGCGTTCTAGATGAGGTAGAGGAAATAAAGTTGATACTTGTGAATTATTCCAGGCATC
>JBCCBI010000272.1:0-7703 GCA_039034155.1 Deinococcota bacterium
CCAGCCGCCCGCGCAGCTTGGGGCGCAATCAGATGATTTTGAATCTGGCACGTGGTGACGTTCGTGATGCTGTGCTCGAGCAACTTGATACTTTGCTAGACACTTACAACATTCGCTTTCTCAAGTGGGACATGAACCGCTCGTTTAGCGAACCCGGTTGGTTAGCTGAGGCAACTGACCCCACCCATGCCAAAGACCTCTGGCTACGCCACACGAAAGCCGTCTACCACATGATGGATAGCTTGCGCGCACGTCACCCTGAACTGATGATTGAATCCTGCGCGTCCGGTGGTGGTCGGGTAGACATGGGCATCTTGCAACGCACCGACCAAGTTTGGATGAGCGATAATACCGACCCCTACGACGCACTGCTGATGACAGCAGCCTATTCCCACGCGTATGCCCTCAAAACCCGCATGGTTTGGGTCACAGATACTGGTGACCTACCCGCACGCACAACACCACTTCGTTACCGTTTTCACGTGGCTATGCTGGGCAGTTTAGGTGTGGGTGGCGATTTGCCTGCGTGGACAGACGAAGATAAAACCGCCGCCAAAACGTACATCAATTTCTATAAACGCGTGCGTGAAACGATTCAACACGGACGCGTTGACAGATTACAACTTCCCCAAACCTCCCGGCTCAGTGCATTTCAGTTTAGGGATGATACACGCACGCTTGTGTTTGTCTTTTTGGGTCACGCGCATTATGGTCCTGAACAAACGTATTTTCGTTTACGAGATCTGGATGCTGATGTCCTTTACGACGGAGTTGATGTTTCAAACGGTCACGGAGATGCTGCCTCGTCATTTAGCCTCAGCGGTAGCGCGCTTATGTCTCGAGGCATCTATTTGAACATGAAAGGTGATTATGCCAGCAGGATAATTGAACTTATACCTAAATAAATGAAGTTAAAGTTCGTAGGATTTGCATACATATAATCAACATTGTAATGTTATGTTCAGCGCGTTAAAACTATCTAATATATAGGATTTCTCGTTTAAGACACAAGTTAGTGCGATCTTATCAAGACAACATATGATGCTACATCTTCCCAAAAGAAAACTGTCATCCTCAGAAAATGACATCTTATCGTGGCACCTACGCCACAGAAAGAGGTATGTATGAACAGATGGACAAGGTTAAGTGTTTTAGTGGGTTTGCTTGGCGTGCTGACGCTAGCAAGCGCGCAGGATTATCAGCAAGCGCCGAGTATTGCGGCTGATCTGCCGCCAGTTGCCGAGCGGTTACCGGTTGAGCCGCTAGTGCTCGAGCCAGTTGAAACCATCGGCAGTTACGGCGGCACCTGGCGCAAAGTAGATTACGACGACTCCCTCGGCTGGACCCGCCAAACCGTCATGGTGGAACCGTTTGTGAAGTTTAACCGCGACCTCAACGGCATCCGCCCAAATTTAGTGACCAGTTGGGAGTGGAACGATGACGCTACCGAGATCACCCTCAACTTCCGCGAAGGCGTCAAATGGTCAGACGGTGCGCCATTAACAGTTGATGACTATTTATTCTGGTGGAATGACATGGCGCTTAACGAAGATGTACCGGTGAACGCGCCTACCTACACCCGTCCGGCTGGCGAACCCATGCAGGTTGAGAAACTAGACGACTACAGCATCCGGCTAAGCTTTGCTGAACCCAACCCGCTGTTTTTGGAATTTACCTCCCGTGGACACTATCATTCCGCGCAACACGTGGTGCCAGCCCACTACCTGCGTCAGTTTCACCCAGATTATAGCGACGCCACGGATACAGATGATCTGATGGCCCGCTACAATACCTCAACTCGTTTTCAGCACACGGACATGCCTACCTTTAATGCCTGGCAAGCTGTCACGTTTAACTCTGGGCAAAACGCCGTGTTTGAGCGCAACCCCTACTACTGGAAAGTTGATAGCGCAGGCAATCAACTGCCTTACATTGATCGCATTGAAGTACAAATTGCCGAGGGCAACCCTAGCGAACTAGTCGCCCTTAAAGCCATTGCCGGCGAGCTGGACATGCAAATTCGGGATGTGAGCTTGCAGGATGTACCCCTGGTGCTCGAGAACGCTGAAGTAGGTGACTACCGCGTCATCATGTGGAGTCGCGGTGACTTTGGTTGGCCCTGGCTCATGCTCATGTACGACTATCCGGATGAGGGCATTGTTGACCTCATGTACACCCAAGACTTCCGCCGGGCGCTAAGTCTTGGCATGAATCGCCAGCGCATTAACGACATTGTGGCGCTGGGACTGGCAACACCGCGCCAAGCCGCGCTAAGTCCCGAAGGCGCTGAATTTCAGAGTGACGAAGGTCAAGCTGTTTACGAAGCGTGGGCAGGACTCGACATTAATTTTAATTCAGATGAAGCTGCTAGTTTGCTAGACGGCATCGGCGTAGTAGATGCTGACGGTGACGGCTTCCGCGACCGACCAGATGGCAGTATGCTCGAGCTCATTGTCGACGTATCCGCAACTGACCTTAAATCCATCGACACCGTTGACCTCATTAAACAAGACTGGGAGGCTATTGGCTTACGCACCACCATCAACACCGCTGATCCCAACGTCATCGACGACCGCGCCAACGCTGGCGAAGTCATGATTCGCGCGTGGGGTTCTGCGGCAGCGTGGGGGCTTATTTCTGCACCAACTGTGTGGGCACCCGTTGAGGGGTTTCTGTGGTCAATTGGCGGCGTGCGCATGGGCCAGCACTACCAAACAGGCGGCAACCAAGGTGTGGCGCCGCGCCCGGGGTCTGCCCTCGAGCAACTTCAAGCAGCCTACAGCGAGGTCATTACCTTGGCTGATCCAGAGGCTAGAAACGCCCGTTTGCTAGAAGCTTATCAAATTCACATTGACGAAGGCCCCCTAACCATCGGCACCATCGGTGAACACGTGAGCCCCGTTGTGGTCAAAAACAACTTCCGCAACGTGCAGGATACAGGTTTAGTTGCATCGTGGGATTTAGGTTTCCCCGGCACCGCCGACCCCGAGCAGTTCTTTTTTGACGAGTAGTCAAATTTGATGGATAGTCGAAACTAACAAGCTACTCTTGACTTGATTGTTCTACCGTAACTAAGCAAAGGATGCTCTCATCAGGTGATGTCATCTCAACCAACATCATCTAATGAGGGCATCCCATAGACAAAGCAACCTGAGGATGTTGACGCGTTTTCACAGCTTTCACACTCACAACAACACTACTAGCTAGCAGTACACACATGAGTTGATGACAGCCCCCTTTCTCCGCGTCCCCCTTTCCCAGCTAAAACATCAACAATCTGCACCAACCCCTCACAAAACCACCTCCAATCTCGACGATTCACGCGTTTAAGGCTTGCCATCTATGACCACCTACATCATCCGCCGTCTCCTCACCATGATTCCCACGCTGTTTGCGATTGCACTGCTGGGCTTTTTGATTATGGACTTACCCCCCGGCGACTACGTGACCAATTACATGAGGCGTGAAGCGTCCTCTGGCAATTTGGGCATTTATGAGCAAGAGGCTGCTTTGCGCGAGCAATACAACCTTGATGACCCTTTGCTAGTGCGTTTTGCAGGTTGG
Organism: Deinococcota bacterium; assembly: GCA_039034155.1. Taxonomy (GTDB): domain Bacteria; phylum Deinococcota; class Deinococci; order Deinococcales; family Trueperaceae; genus JBCCBI01. The sequence goes on from JBCCBI010000272.1 coordinate 3,565, forward strand.
TTAGGGCGCTTTGTACAGGGGGATTTTGGCGATTCATTTGACCTTAAACGCCCAGTTGCAGAGATTATTCTCGAGCGCTTACCCGCTACACTTTTAGTATCTGTATGTGCCTTTGTGCTGTCGTGGGGCATTGGCATTCCGCTGGGCATTTACTCGGCAACACACCAGTACTCGAGGGCAGACAACGCCCTCACCACCCTTACATTTGTAGGCTTGGGGTTGCCAGATTTCATCGTGGCGCTGTTTTTACTGGTACTCGGTTGGCGCGTCAGCGGCGAGGTACTCGTAGGCTTACAATCCAACGAGTTCATTGGCGCGCCGTGGAGTTTGGCAGCTGTGCTGGATTTGCTGTCGCACCTGTGGATTAGCGTCACCGCCGTGGTCATCACCGGGATTGCTTTTGTAATGCGGGTAATGCGGGCCAATTTACTTGGCGAACTCGGCAAACCCTACATCACCGCACTGCGGGCGCGGGGTTTACCTGAGCGCAAGGTTATCTACAAACACGCTGTCAGAAACGCGCTGCACCCGTTAGTAATGTCCTTGGGGCAGACCCTAGCATTCTTGATTAACGGCTTCACCATCACCAGCATTGTGCTCAGTTTGCCCACTATCCAAACTGTTTACTTGTCCGCAACCTTGCAACAAGATTCATTTTTAGCAGGCACCATTTTAGTGTTTATTGGCTTTTTAGTCTTACTAGGCACACTCATGGCAGATATCTTACTCGCCCTCCTCGACCCTAGAATTCGCTTTAGTTGATGCTTTATTGACATGCTCGAGAGCTAATCCGAGAGCATTTAGATTGTTGGACAAGCGTGATATGCATCAGCTAAGAGTACACAACATAATGCTTACATCTAATTCACAGTTACCTGATGGCTTGATATATTCATCACCACCTGATGTTCTCTCCCCTTCCCCCTTTCACCCCTTCTCCCAAACTTTTCTTACAAAAATGACGAGTATAATTCAATGACGACACAACCCATCCAAGTTCCCCTCAAATCCACCAAACCCAAACGTGTGCTCACTGTCCGTCAACTCATGTGGCGGCGTTTTGCACGCAACCGCTTAGCGCTGGTTGGTGCCGGTTTTTTAATTTTGATGTATACCTCGGCGCTGTTCGCCGGATTTTTAGCACCTTATGGCGTGCGCACAACGCACGACCAATTTGCTAGCATCCCACCGCAATGGCCGCACATGATCGACGCTGAGGGAAATTTCTACTGGCGGCCGTTTGTTTACGCCCTTAAATCTGAGGTTGACGCCGCCACCTTCACACGAACGTTTGTGCCAGACACTAGTACGCGCTATCCTTTAGAGTTTTTTGCAACTGGCGACAGCTATAAGTTATTCGGCTTCATTGATGCCAACCGCCACCTCGTCAAACCCCAAGAGCCTGGCAAAATGTTTTTATTGGGAACCGATAAACAGGCCAGAGATTTGTTCTCGAGAGTCCTCTACGGTGCCCAAGTTTCCCTCACGGTTGGACTGGTAGGTGTGGCACTATCGCTGATTATTGGCACCTTGGTAGGCATCATCAGTGGGTTTTATGGCGGCACGTTTGACATCATCATGCAGCGTATTATCGAGATTTTACTGGCGTTTCCGCAAATTCCCTTGTGGCTAGCGCTAGCTGCGTTGGTGCCACCCACGTGGTCGTCGTTACGCATCTTTTTTATGATTTCGGTGGTGTTGTCGGTAGTCAATTGGGGTGCGCTCGCCTTGCAAGTGCGCGGCATGGTGCTGTCGCTGCGCGAGCAGGATTACATTCGGGCGGCACGCTACGCGAACGCGAGCGACCTGCGCATCATCACCAAACACCTACTACCCAATACCCTCAGCCACGTGTTGGTCATTGCCACCCTCGCCATTCCCAATATGATTTTGGGGGAAACAGCGCTCAGTTTTTTAGGGTTAGGTATTCGCCCGCCGCTTACGTCATGGGGGCTGCTACTCAACGAAAGTCAGCATGTGCGGGTGCTCTTACAACAACCATGGATTTTGACGCCAGCGTTATTTGTCGTGGCAACAATTATCTCGTTTAACTTTTTAGGGGACGGCCTCAGGGATGCTGCGGATCCGTTTTCATCGTGATGTTTAGCGTGATATCTAACGTGAGAGATATTTTGTGAGTGTCTTGCTCGAGGTCACTGACCTCCACACCCACTTCCCCACCGAAGAAGGCTTGGTGCGCGCTGTTGACGGTATCTCGTTTACGGTTGAACGCGGTAAAACCTTGGGCATTTTAGGCGAAAGTGGTTGCGGTAAATCGGTTACTGGGTTTTCGCTGCTGCAGTTGGTGCAACCGCCCGGCAAGATTGTAAACGGACGCATCAACTATTTTGTAGACGATAGAGATGCTATTGATATTACCGGACTCGAGCCAACCAGCCGCCACCTGCGTGAGTTACGCGGCAACCACATCGGCATGATTTTTCAAGAAGCCATGACGTCTCTTGATCCGCTCTACAGCGTGGGTGAGCAACTTGTTGAGGCCATCTTGCAACATCGTAAATGGACAAAGCAACAAGCTCGAGCCGCAGCCATTACCTTCCTCGGCAAAGTTAATCTACCTGAACCCGGCCAGCTTATGCGCCGCTACCCACACCAACTTTCTGGTGGGCAACGACAACGGGTGATGATTGCCATTGCCCTATCTTGCGGCCCCAGTTTGCTCATCGCCGACGAGCCGACCACCGCGCTGGATGTCACCACCGAAGCGCAAATTCTCGACCTACTCAAAACCCTCCAGCGCGACCTCGGCATGGCGATGATTTTTATTAGCCACGACCTCGGCGTCATTGCCGAAGTTGCGGATGAAGTTGTGGTGATGTATCTCGGCAAAATTGTTGAGCGTGCGCCCACAGAGACACTTTTTCACGCACCCAAGCACCCTTACACTCAAGCCTTGCTAGCCTCTGTGCCAACATTAGGACAAAAAACACAAGGACCACTGAACGCCATTCGCGGCATGGTGCCCAACCCCCAAGAACGCCCTAGTGGATGTTTGTTTCACCCGCGTTGCCCCAGCATGAAACCCGGCGTGTGTGATGCCATCGAACCAAGTATGACAAGCCTGCCAGATGGGGATGTGCGTTGTGTGCTCTATGAAGGTGCGCCAGCGTGACGGCGTTACTCGAGGTTCGCGGCCTCAAAAAGTACTTTCCAATTACCCAAGGATTGTTTAAGCGCACAGTTGGTCATGTCAAAGCTGTTGATGACGTGTCGTTTACGGTGAATTCGGGTGAAACTTTGGGCTTGGTGGGTGAAAGTGGCTGCGGCAAAACCACCACCGGGCACTGTATTTTGCGCGGGCTCGAGCCAACTGCTGGTAACGTCATCTTCAACGACGACAGCCTTGGTTCAGTAGATATTGTCAGCGCCAACAAACCTACACTTAAAACCATTCGTCAACACGTGCAGATGATTTTTCAAGACCCCAACGCCGCTCTTAATCCACGTATGACGGTGTTGGATTTGGTAGGGGAACCGTTATTGGTGAACGGGCTAGCGAAGGGGGCGAATCTCGAGGCCCATGTGCGAGATTCGCTCGAGCGGGTTGGCCTACCTTCAACCTACTTACGTCGTTTCCCTCACGCGTTTTCAGGTGGGCAGCGGCAGCGTTTGGTAATTGCTAGGGCCCTGGCACTCAACCCGCAACTCATTGTGGCAGATGAACCAACCTCCGCCCTAGACGTGTCCATTCAAGCGCAAACGCTCAACTTGCTGCAAGAACTGCAAGCTGAGTTTAACTTGACCTATGTGTTTATTGCCCACGACCTCAGCGTGATTGAGCACATCAGCGACCGGGTAGCAGTGATGTATGTGGGGCGCATTGTGGAACTGGCAGATACCAAAACGCTCTACCACAAGCCTAAGCACCCGTATACCGAAGCGCTGCTCTCGAGCGTCCCCCGCCCGCTCACTGGCCCCAAACGCGAGCGCATCATCTTACAAGGCGATGTCCCCAATCCAGCTTCGCCCCCATCCGGTTGCCACTTTCACCCGCGTTGCAACTACGCCAAAGACATCTGCAAACAACAACCGCCGCCTTTAGTTGAGGTGGGTAACGGTCACCTTTCCCGCTGCCACTTCGCTGCTGAACTGTCCTTACAAGGTGTTAACCCAATGAC
>JBCCBI010000273.1:0-7685 GCA_039034155.1 Deinococcota bacterium
CTAGTGGAGTTCTTTAGGTCCTTTACGCGCCCGCTCAAAGTGACCTCACTCCCAAGTCATCTTGAAAAGACGCTCGAGCACGCTGCGCAAGACTACTACTTACCTGGCTACACAACCCCTCAACATCAAGATAACAAAGCTAAGCCTCAACCGTGAATTTTCGCGCGTTTAGCTACCGAATTATGCTCTATTTGGGGCTTTTTGTTGTGATTGTCAACGGTATCTTTCCAGCTATTTGGCTCCTACTTACCTCCTTCAAAAGTGATGGCGAACTACAACGTTTGCCGATTACCTACTTACCGGACGCACTAACGTTTAACAACTACGTGCAAGTCTTTGAACGCAACCCGTTTGGGCGATTTTTATTTAACTCAGCCTTTGTGTCACTAAGTGCCACGCTTATCTGTGTGTTTTTCGCGGCGCTAGCTGGTTACGCGCTAGCCCGCCTTAACTTGCCAGGGCGCAAAATTATCCTTACAGGTATTGTAATGACCAGCATGTTTCCGGCACTGGTGTTAATTGTGCCGCTCTACCGACTCTTTCGCGGCATAGACATTAACCCCGGTGCTGGTGTTCTGATGACACCCAATTTGCTCGACACCTATTGGGCACTTATTATTCCCTATGTGGCGTTAAGTTTACCCATTGCCACACTCACATTAACTAGCTTTTTTCAGCTTATTCCCAAAGATTTAGAAAGTGCCGCGATGGTTGATGGTAGCTCGAGAGTTGGCACCTTGTTCCGCATTGTCGCGCCACTATCTGCCCCGGGCATTGTAACAGCTGGCATCATCATTTTTGTCAATTCTTGGAATGAGTTTTTGTTAGGGCTTACCTTCATAACCTCTAAAAACATGCGTACTGTACCTGTGGGCATCACTTTTTACCAAGATGAGTTTGCGTTTCCGTGGGCGATTATTAGTGCTGCGGTCACCCTCGGCATTGTGCCTTTGGTACTGCTTATTTTGTTTTTTCAAAAACGCCTTATTAGCGGGTTAACTGCGGGTGGGGTAAAAGGCTGATGATGGTTGTGAAGATGCACAATCGATCATGACAACTCTTGTTGTTGGTGCTACTGGTGCTACTGGCAAATTACTTGTGTCGCAGTTGCTCGAGCGTGGTGAGCAAGTGAAGGTCATTGTGCGTTCGCCCGACAACCTACCCGCGTCAGTTAGAAATCATCCCAACTTAACGGTCACACAAGCAAGTATTTTAGACCTCACTGAGGCTGATATAGCAGACCACATTCATGAATGCCAGGCAATCGCATCTTGCTTAGGGCATAACTTGAGTTTTAAGGGCATTTTTGGTGAACCCCGTAGATTAGTGCGTCGAGCCATCCAAAATCTGTGCAATGGCATCCTCAAACATGCCTCAACAACACCAGTTAAGTTTGTGCTCATGAATACTACTGGCAACCGCAATCGCGATTTAGATGAGCCCGTTTCACTAGGGCAACAGCTTGTTGTCAGCTTAATGCGTCTTTTACTACCTCCCCATGCCGACAACGAAGAAGCTGCTGATTATTTGCGGACTCAGATTGACCGCCAAGCTGGTTTTATTGAATGGGTTGTGGTACGACCAGACAATTTGATTAATGAAGACAACGTTAGCGCTTACGGTGCACATACTTCACCTACCAGAAGCGCCATTTTTAATCCGGGTAAAACCAGCCGCAGCAACGTTGCACACTTTATGGCTGAGTTGATTCTAAACGATGACCTTTGGCAGCAGTGGCGTTGGCAAATGCCTGTTCTTTACAACCAGTCTAGTTCGTAGGTTGATACGAGAATCTGTCAGAAACTTTATAGGTTTGTAAAAGTTGGTACAAGCCTGAGGCATCTTGACTAAATGTAACATCCACGCTCAACAATTGGCTAAACTGGTATATGACGAGTGAAACCCTACCCGCCCAATCTCCCCCTTGTTTAACAGCAGACCAAGCGCTAGCTGTCGCCCAAGACCTTGCTCGAGACATTGCTAGTAGAGCCGACGACGCCGACAAACGCGGTGAACTCCCCCAAGCAGATATTAATGGCCTCAAACACTCAGGTTATTTAGGCTTGCCCATTGCCCAAGCATTTGGCGGCGCTGGGTTGTCTTTGTATGACTGTGTGAGGGTACAGCTCGAGCTGGCTAAAGGCAGTACCTCCACTGCATTGGTAGCCGCCATGCACCTGCACATCATGGGTCACGCCCGCGAAGCACGTCCGTGGGCAACTGAACCGTTTAAGTCTATCTGCCAAGCAGCCGTGCGCGGTGAGCTTATTAACGCTGTGGCTAGCGAACCCAAACTGGGTTCACCGTCCCGTGGCGGGTTACCTGAAACAACTGCCGCCATCGAAGGAGAACGTCTGCGCATTAACGGTCACAAAACCTGGACCACAGGTGGTAAGTATCTTGACCACTTTCTTGTCCGAACCACTCTAAAACACGCAGATGACGAAAGTGTTGCGCTCATTTGGGTCCCTGCTAATGCCGCCGGCGTACGTATCGATGCAACCTGGGGAGATAGCCTCAGCTTGCGGGCTAGCGACAGTCACGACCTCTTTTTTGAAGACGTTATTGTTCCACAAGCAAACATCTTGCAGCCCAATTCAGACAATCCGCAACCCGCTGGTAACGCCGTCTGGTTTCCTATGCTGATGGCAGCAACCTACTTTGGTGCGGCGCTAGCTGCTCGAAACACCACTGTTCACTACGCTCAAACTCGCGTTCCAACTGCCCTTGGCAAACCCATTGCCACGCTTCCTAAAATTCAGCGTCAACTTGGTGAGGTTGAGATTGCCTTGCATGCAGCCCAGACAGTTTTGCTCGAGGTTGCTAAAGCTTGGCACGGGGACGTAAGTGAGCAACAAGCATTTATCCCCAAAGTTGCCACTGCCAAACACCTAGCTACCGAAACGGCATTACAAGTAACAGAACAGTGCCTCAAAATTGCGGGCGGTGCAAGTATTGGCCGCGAGTTGCCGCTCGAGCGCTACTTCCGCGATGTGCGTGCGGGCATCATGCACCCACCGTCGGGGGATACCGCCCTGGAGCTTGTGGGTAAAGCTGTGCTAGGGGTTTAGCTCGAGGCACCCTCACCTACTCACATCACGTGATGATTTACACCTTCCTCAACTAGGCTCATCCATAAACGCCATCATGGGGCCGTAAGGCGCTAATCTAATCGTAAGATACGAGTGGTTAGCACTGTCATTTTCTTGTTTTGCAAAACGCCACAGGCGTTTACACATGTCCCGTTTAATGTCTTGGTAATGGGGATCATCAGCGACGTTGCGCATTTCGTGCGGGTCAATGCTCAAGTCGTAAAGTTCGTCTTGATCAAACCCGTTGAACGTATATTTATAGTCTTTGGTTCTAATGGAGCGCTGAGTGTAGTAAAGTTCAACGCCGTCGCATTGAGTCGCTATATCATCGCGCCACGTTGCTGGTTGTTCGTCGTGTAGAAAGGGCACGAGGCTCGAGCCAGTTAATGTTTCATCTGGTTCCAAGCCCGCCAGCTCCTGAAAGGTCGGCGCAAAATCAGCTAGTGACACAAAGTCATCTACCACCCGCCCCGGATTAGTAATGCCTTTGGGCCAACGCATCACATTTGGCACATGATACGCACCATTAAAACAGGGAATACCTTTGGCAAATAACCCGTGTTCGCCGTTGTAATCGCCGTGATCAGAACAGTAAATGACCAGCGTGTTATCAGCTTGTCCTATGGCCTCGAGTTTATCCATCAGTTTGCCAAACAAGTCGTCTAGGTAAGAACAAAACGCATAAAAATGACGGATGCACTGCTTGTACTCATACTCGCTAAATTGCCCAAAAACCTGCTCGCGCATCCGCTGGTAGACGCGCGGTTTATCAGTCATAGCATCAGCAAAGTTGACGGGTAACTCAATATCCTCAATTGGGTACATGTCCAAAAAGCGCTGCGGTGCCACATAGGGGTCATGCGGGCCAATCGCACCAACATACAAACACCACGGATCTGTTTCCTGTTCCAGTTCTGTTAAGGCATCTAGCGCCGTATCAACGACCTTTTCATCGTGGGCATTACCAGCATCATTAACGCCATAAAGTTGGGTTCTTGGATAACCCAGACGTACAAGTTCACCTTCTTGGCGCGGGCTTGTGTCATAGGTTTTAGCTTGATCTTCATAATCTTGCCAGCTAAGGCCCATATTCGCCTGCCCGGTTGCAGTGACTAAGTGCTCGAGCCAACCACGGTCTTTAGGAGTTTCATCAGCACTTACGTGCCATTTGCCGCTGTAGTGTGATTTGTAGCCAGCTTGTTGTAAGTCTTCACTCCACAACTTCACCCCCGGTAGTAAGCCTGTGCGCAGCGCTTGGTCGTTACAGACGTTATTCCACACACCGTGCCTCGAGGGGTAGAGGCCGCTAAAAAAGCTCGCCCTCGACGGACAACAGTGGGGGGTTGGGCAGTGGGTTTCACTAAACCGCACACCTTCTGCCGCCAGTTTAGCAACGTTGGGCATGTGCGCAGGCCCGTTAGGCAGGACAGTATCTGCACGTTGATGGTCGGTCATAAAAATGAGGATATTAGGCTTCACAGATGGCACCTCTATTTGATTCCTGTGCGAGTAATTCCTTGAATAAAGTAACGCTGAAACAACAAAAAGACAATGATAATCGGCACGAGCGACGTCACCACCATGGCAATAATTGCCGGAAAATCCGAATAGTAGTAACCTTTCATAAAATTGATGCCCAGTTGCACGGTAAACATCTCTTTGCGAGTGAGCGCAACTAATGGCCAGGCAAAGGCATTCCAGCGGGCGGTAAAGCCAAGGATGATTAACACAGCGATGGCGGGTTTAGACAGCGGCAAGACAATTTTCCTAAAAATAGTTAGCTCACTAGCACCGTCAATACGGGCAGCCTCGAGCAACTCGTCGGGCATATCCAGCATAAACTGGCGCGCAAAAAAGAGCCCAAACGAATCCGCCATATGCGGGCCAATCACGCTCCAGTAGGTATTCACCCAACCCATGCGCGCAACTAACAAAAAGCGCGGGATGAGTAATACCTGCAAAGGAATCATCAAGGTGCTCAAGATCAGCAAAAAGAATAGGTTACGACCACGAAACTGGTATTTTGCGAAGGCAAAGCCTGACAAAAGCCCAAAAATGGTTAAACCTGCCACAGACGTACCTACAATCAGTAACGTATTGCCATACCAGCGCAGCCACGGGGATTCTGTCCAACCCTCAATATAATTATCAAAAACAAAGGTTTGGGGTGCTAGTAAGAGCTCCCTCGAGTACGCTTCTTCTTGCGGCATGACGGTAGTGGCCACCATCCAGTAAAGTGGGAAAAACATGATAAGTGCGCCACCAACTAGCGCTAGCCAAATAATTATGGAGGTCAGCCTCGAGCGCGTGGGTGCACTTAGACGGGGGCGGGTTTGCGAGCGAGCTTGAGCAAGTGCCATTAAATCCTGCCGCCTTCATTGGAAAGTCGCCACTGAATGAGCGTAATCGACATAATAATCGCCATAAACACTAAGCCTATGGCGCTCGCATAGCCAAAGCGCTGCGTCTGAAAGGCTGTATTATAAATAAAAACTGTGAGTACCGTGGTGGCATAGCCCGGTCCGCCGTTGGTCATAATAAACACCAAGTCAAAAGCCTCAAACGAGTAAATGATGTTGAGAATAAGTAGCAAAAAGGTCGTTGGTTTTAGCAGCGGCACGGTGATGTGCCAAAACTGCTGCCGGGGCGACGCACCGTCTAAGCGAGCAGATTCAACAAGTTCATTGGGGATTGACTGCAAACCTGCCAGATAAATGAGCATGTTGAAGCCCAACCGAATCCACACTGTGGTGATGATAACGGTAAGCATGGCATTTTCACGGCTGGTAAGCCACCTGACGCGCTCGAGCCCCACACTCTCCAGCAGCTTGTTAATGATGCCAAAACTGTCGCCAAAAATCCAACCCGCTGTGGTGCCAGTTGCCACTGCTGAAATCACAAACGGCAAAAAATAAATTGTCCTTAGAAACGCCCGCCCGCGCAAGTTTTTGCGGTTTAACCCTAGCGCCGTGAGTAAGCCCAAAGCCATACTTAGCGGTACAACCCCAGCACTGTAAATAAGGGTGTTTCTAAGGGAAAGCCAAAACAGTGTATCCCCAAAGATACGCCGAAAATTTTTAAGGCCGGCAAATTCAGGCTAGCTGATGCCGTTCCATTCAAAAAAACTCATGTAGGCTGCATACAAAATAGGTATGAGTACCCACAAGGCAAAAATAGACACCGTAGGCGCAATAAACAAATACGGTGTAAGTTTGCGTTGATTGTTACGCCACCAGTCTTGCAGATTGGCTGAACGCTGTCGAGGTTTAGACAGCGCCATCGTTTACCCTGTAATTAAATATCTTGTAATCAAGCACGGAGTAATAAGCCATGCATCCTCCCAAACTGAAATCCGGACAAAAGTGTGTATAAGCTAGTCTTAGACGGAGTAGATGCCTCTTTAGAGATGACATTGACATCTCTTGGATTCAATAGTGAGAAAAACCGTCAAAGACCTAAAAAATTGAGCTGTATTCAAGCCATATTCACAAATCTTGTTGGAAAATTTAGCTGATAGCTTTCACGTCAATAAACCTTTTGCCAAACACCTTGAAGACAGCTGGATACTGATGCTGCCTCGAGCCCACTCAGCAAAAGGATAGAACTCGAGGCAACATCAAGCTTGATTTATTGATCCGCTAAAATGGCAGTGATTTTGTCGTGGATATTTTGGGCCGTGCGATCAGCAGATTGCACGCCTACAAACGCAAGGTCAAGTTCATCTGCCATAGCTGTAGCCAGTTGTGGGAAGATAGGCAAACCTTGCACAGCCGCGTGGTGCGCGTCTACGGTTGCAGCAACTTCTGCAAAGAGCAACATTTGTTCGTTAAATTCTGGGTACTCGAGCCCCTCTAACGATGAATTACGAACAGGATTAAAAAAGGCTTCTGAAGCAAACCGGCGCATGTTGTCCGTGTTGGTCATAAACTTAATAAATTCTGCGGCGATCTCTGGGTGGTCACTGTCCTTGGTCACAGCAAACCCGTTGCCGCCTAAGTCTGCATCTTGACCATTCTCGGTACAGGGTAAATAGGTCACGTCCCAGCCGTAACTGAGCATGTTTTCGCGCAGAGAAGGTAAGTGCCAACTGCCAGAGATAAAGAAGGCAATACTGCCATTAATAAATAACTCTTCAGCACGTTCAGACAGTTTCATGCTAGTACTTAGTGGCGTTAACCCGTCGTAGTACCAAGACTTGGTCCAGGCAATAGTTTCAATGGCAGCGTCAGCATTCATGGTAGATGCCGTCAGGTCGTCGTTTAAGACTTGGCCGCCATTGCCATATAAAAAGAGGAGCCAGCGTTTGGCATTCCAGAGGGCCGCGTGGCCGTAGTCAGCATCGCTATTGTCCATAGCTGTGCGTGACAGCTCAGAAAACTCCTGCCAAGACCAGCATTCGTCCATACTTTGCGGCACATTGATGCCCGCTTGGTTAATGTAATCAACGTTGTAAAAAAGTGCGTGAGTATCTGTCACAAAAGGGATACCAAAAGGTCTACTGTCATAGCTGACAATTGTCCAAGCAGCATCAAAAAAATCATCTGCAAAGCCCTCTTCTAAATAGGGGCTCAAATCGATGGTGCCACCTGCATC
>JBCCBI010000274.1:0-7657 GCA_039034155.1 Deinococcota bacterium
GTCCTGTGATGGTTTTACCTCGATTTGTTTGGCCAGGTGCGGATCCCATTCGACTTAACTTCTCTGATCCTGAAGGACATAGCGTGCGATGGGTTGGCGCAGACGTTAGTTTGGTATATCCATCAAGCGAATTTAGTGTATTGAACCCAAATGAGGAAGTTACTATCACTACAGATCTAAGGAACGTAGGGCAAGAGAATGAGCCAGTTTCTTACAGGTATATTCTTTCTAAAGAGGGAAGCTATCAAATTTCAGCCGAGTACGTTACTCCTTTTCCAAGTGAATTTCCTCCACTGACATCCACCTCAAATACTGTTACATTTATTGTTAAATCTAACTAATAGCGTAGTGGGATAGCAATGGACATCAATATCTTCGATCTCACGTTATTAGCAGGTAAGTAGACACATCACCCATTTTGAGATATTTGCTTCCTAAGGTACAGACGCAGGTGTCCGCCTGTTAGTTTCTGGGACGCTAAACGCAAACAAACTTGTGCCCACAAGCCCCACACAAGCAATAACAATAGTGCCTGCGCCTAGGGTAAGTGCATCTGCAATAGTGCCAATAATCAGCGGGCTGATGACGCCGCCGCCATCCCCAATAAGCCGCCACACACCTAAAAACTCACCGAGCGAAGCTTTGGGAGCCAGGTCGGCACCTAAGGTCATCATGGTGCCTGAGCCAAGGCCGTTACCAAAGCCAATTAAACACGCGGCTGCTAGTAAAGTTCCAAACCCCGTGCTAAGTGGCACCAGCAACATGCCAATGGACTGAATGAGGAAACACGGCACAATGGCGTATTTGCGTCCAAAGTTGTCCATGAGCCAGCCGGCTGGATAAAATAATGACATGTCAACAAGGGCAGATAACGACAAAATCCAGCCGACGGCAGCAACATCTAGCTCGAGCACACTACTTGCGACCAGCGGAATAACCACCTTGCGCCCTGCCCGTACCCCTTGCGCGCAAAGTTGAGCCAGCCCAGCTGTTGCTAGTAAGGTGCGGTTGTCATAGGCAACTTTGGCAAGGTGCCGCCGGGCAGATTCTCGTGTAGAGTCGTTAGGGCTGTGCTCAGATTCACCCCTTCTTGCAAACACAATTACACTAATGACCGACGCAACACTAAACCCAGCACAAAGTGCAAACGGTAAACTAAGCCCGGCCCGACTGGCAACGGTGCCGGCAAGTAATGGCCCTACAAACACGCCAATGCGGTTGACACCACCAAAAATGGCAATGGCTCGGCCGCGTCCGTGACTACTGGCGTTTTCTGCTAAGTAGGCGTGTCTAGAAACATTGAATAAGCCCGCACCCACGCCAGCTAGCACTCGCAACACAAGCATCCCCCAAGCAGCCTCAGTCAGTACCAACGCAGCCGCTGTCACTGCCAAGGCTAACCCACCAGCTATCATGACAACCTTGCGGTCAATACGCCGTAAGAGCGTCCCAGCTGGAATATCGGTTAAGAGCATGCCAATAGCCTCACCTGCTAAAATGACGCCCACTAAGCCGTAAGAAAACCCAGCACCACGGGCATAGAGCGGTAGTACCGTGGCCATCATGCCGTCACTAATGGCGATGAGTAAGGTTGGCAAGTAAACGGGTAAGAGTAGCTGCATGACGCTCCTTCAAGTAGCACATGAGGGGTAATGATGTTCCACGCACGGTGATTGTTGTTTCAGTAACTATTGCCGTGGTGAGCAGGTCTACCATCATAGCGGATGCAGTGTTCAAGAATGACCAGCTCGAGAAATATTTTCACACACCATCAACAAGACAGCCTCAAAGTTGTTTATATTTTGCCAAGATAGCTTCCCTTACGTCATCTTTTGATGCACACTATGATTTGTTCGACCTCGAGTAGCAACTTTAGACTTGGTTCATAAGCATCTTGTGGACAAGGATACTGTACATCTCAATCCAGTAACTTGGATATTGTTTACATTGACAATGTCTCTGCATAGAAGGTGATAGCCTTAACACTATGTCTGTCTCTACCCATGCTACCCGTAACCGCCTCACCCTTACAGGCTCGAGCCTAGCTGCACTACTTATTGTCTCACACGCGTTTAATGATGGGTTTGCCAATTTGCTACCTGCACTGCTGCCTACCATTCAAGCGCGGTTTGAGCTTAGTGAAACCGTGCTAGCTGTGTTTGTAGCGACAAATTCACTGACAGCAAACGTACTACAACCCCTGTTTGGGGCACTGTCTGACCGCTGGGGTAAACGGTTGGTGGGGTCGCTAGGACTGCTGGCAGTATCCGTCTTGTTGAGTTTTATTGCAAGTGCCATGACCTTATGGTTATTTTTTATACTTTTAGCATTTGGGAGTTTAGGGTCAGCCGCGTTTCATCCATCTGCCACGAGCATTGTGCGCGCAGCTAGCGGTAAAAGTTCCAACAAGAGCTTGTGGCTTGCTTGCTTTACGTCTGCGGGGCCTGCTGGTTCTGCGCTAGCACCTATTGCTGTGCTGGCGATTATTCGCAGTTTTGGCGTACAACGCGTGCCTTGGCTCATGATTCCGGGGGTGATTATGGCGCTTGCCATTTACACGTTTACGCCTCAACAAGACCGCGCGACAGGTAGCAGACGTCCCAAACTTATCGATTGGCAGTTGGTGCGGGGCCCGGTGGGCTTACTAGCGCTCGCAGGTGTCATGCGCAGTATGGCGTTTATAGGGTTTTCCAACGCCATGCCCCTTTACTTAGTGCAGATTCACAACTACGCTCAAGACGCCAGCATCATCGGTGGGACGGTTGCGTTGTACAGTGCGTCTTCGGCAGTTGGGGTGCTTTTGTCTGGCTTTCTCGAGCCTCGCTTGGGGCGTAAGCGACTGATTATCGGCTGCATGTTGGCATCGCTCCCACTCATGATTATTGTCTTACAAGTTGTGCCCGGTAGTTTAGTCTATTACGTACTTATCGCGTTATGTGGTGCGCTCACCAATGCACCCGTGCCGCTATTGGTTGTTACCGCCCAAGACCTTGCTCCCCATGCGGTCGCGACGGCGTCGGGCATGCTTATGGGCCTCACCTGGGGCACAGCTGGGATTCTCTACATTGGCATTGGGCGTTTGCAAGAGGTGTGGGGCATTCAACCTGCCATGATGGTCAGCTTTGTGTTTTTGATACCCTCAGCGATTCTTACTTCTATTATTTTGGACCGAGCACTGCCTCAGGGGACATCAACTAGATCTTAAACACAGACCCTAGAAATAGACCCCGAGGCAGGTATTGCTCTAACAAGTTTGGCTAGGTAGTTGAGGGTGTAACTGAGAAGACTTTGTTGTGTTTGTGGTATGCATCAACTGAACGCGCATCACAAGATATTTAAGTCCTTTGTAGATAAGCCAAGACAGATAAATCATCGTGCTGTGCCTCGCTGAACGTGATGGTGAAGGTGATGTTTTTGGGTGGTTTCTCGAGCAGCGTCCAATTGTTGAGTTGACGATGATTGAAATGACCGCAAACGGTGGTCAACGGGCACACCATCCAATCCAAAGATGAGGTGACCAAGGACGTAGCAGACTTGCTCGAGCTTATTCAAACCTTGCCTAGGCATGGGCCAAGCTCCTTTCTGTTGGTAGTACCTGTTCTGATGTGTCATCAGGTTGCTGCTGTTTATTGAGACTTTGAGAGTGAGTTGAGGTTGGCGCGACCACGGTGATGGCAACATTGCCTTTTTTGTGACCACGGTCAACGTAGTGGTGGGCGGCTACAATGTCCTCGAGCGGGTAGTAACTATCAATCACTGTGCGCAGGTTGCCAGCTTCAATGAGGGTTTTGATGTGCTCGAGCTCTTCCGGACGTTCCGGTGGACTTTGCCCTAGAATCAACGTTTGAGAGCTTGTAAGCATCGCCCACAGCATCTGCAAACTAGGCACGGGTGAGGTGCAGTTTAAATAGCTACCCTTTGGTTTAAGCGCACGCAAGCAAGCTCTGAAGGGTGCTTTGTTGACGACATCAAACACAACATCGTAGTGACTTGTGCCAAGGCTAAAATTACTTTGCGTATAGTCAATTGCCTCATCTGCACCTAGGGAACGAACTAGCTCGAGGTTAGTTGGCCCGCACACCGCCGTCACCTTGGCACCCCAATATTTGGCCAGTTGCACCGCGTAACTGCCGACACTGCCCGACGCACCGTAAATAAGCACATGTTGCCCAGCTTGCAGGTTGGCTTTGCGCAGGTAGTGCCAGGCTGTGCGTGCGCCAATCGGCACGGTGGCGGCTTCTTCATAACTCATGTTGGTAGGTTTGGTGGCAACGGCAACGTCCTCAGCTAAGCAGATGTACTCGGCATACGCGCCAAACTTGGGCAGCGCGCTGGCAAAGACTTGATCGCCCGACTTAAAACGACGTACCGACGTGCCAACAGCCTCAACCTCACCTGCAAGTTCAGCGCCCAGCACAGTTCGTTTGGGACGTCTAAAGCCCAACATGAGGCGAGCTGGTAGCCATATGGATTTGGGGACATTAAATCCGCGTAATCGGCAATCTGCCACGGACACCGTTGTGGCGTGAATTTTAATGAGTAGCTCATCACCAGAAGGAACAGGTTTAGGGCGTTCAGCAGGGTGCAATACATCTGGCGGACCGTAACTTGGACAGCTAATCGCTTTCATGTATGTCTCCCTACCTGTTGAGGTTGTGGGCATGTTGGAACTGCCGCTCACGTTGTAACTGCCCCCGGCGTGCTTGCGTTTGCCCCGGCCAGCGCCATGCTAGGTAGCCAATTCCCATCAGAGCCAGTAGCTCAACAGCCGCGTGAAAGGTATCGTCAAGGTCACCAGGACCAAAGATCAGGGTAATCGTCACCATAAACAGAGTGGCTAGCAAGTTAGCCCAACGGTTAGCATGTGGTGGCAAAACCCACACCAACACGACCATACTGATGGGAATCTGAGCCATAACACCACCTAGCAACAGTAATTCTTCAGTTAAAGGTTGTCCCTTGATACTACCGGTCATCACCTCGGCTAAAAAATCAGGGCGCAAAAACTCATGAATATCTCGAAAAATAATATTCATGAGTACAAATAGCCATAAACTGGCTAGCAAGGCTTTGGTCTCGAGCACTTTAATGCTGTGCTTAATTTGGTCAGATGTCTCAGATGTCACTGTGTAACTCCTTTTAGGTCGATGAGAATCATGTTGCTGTACAACCTAGTTGGAGAATAAACGCAAGCAGGTATGACCCAAAAGCTACTAAAGTATGGATTTAGGTATTGGTTTGGGTATTGGGTTGAGTATTGGGTTGAGTATTGGTTTAGGGATTAGTTGAGGCTAAAAACGCCTACAACAAGCCCAACTCACGCGCGCGGGCCACGGCTTCGGTGCGATTTCGCACCTGCAACTTGGCAAACATAGTACGGTTGTGCCCTTTGATGGTACTGAGCGCCCGAAATAACTTTTTGCTGATGTCTTCATTGGAAAGCCCTTCAGCAATGAGGTGTAACACTTCTAGTTCTCGAGCTGTCAACGGCTCAATGAGATCATCATCAGGATGATGCGTCATCACTTCAACAGACTTAGCAGGCCGAGGCTTGTCTATCTGAGCAGCAAACGCTTGTTTGAGCGTGACTGCATGGTTGGATGGATCAGCAAGGTTCATGATGAGGTTTCGTAGTGGTTCACCCTCATCCACAAACATCTGCACGTACCCCTCAGGTTCAGCGAGGTCTATGGCACGCTTGAGGGATGCTTTGGCACGTGTTTCGTCGCCAGCAGCGTCTTCTGTGAGCGTTTGTAGGATTAACAGTTCGATGACACTGCCGATGCGCTCACCTTGTTCTGCAGCACGTAGTAGTCGCCTCAGACTCTGCTGGATGCGATCTAAAACATCCTCTTGTTTGTGCTGCTGGTATTCAGTTAGCTCGAGCCTCACCAGCGTGATATACCTGTACTCATCCAAATAAGTGAGGTCGCCGTCTACAACATCTGTTAGCGAAAGACCCTGCTCACGGCACCACGCATGTGCTTGTGCTAGCTTCCTCTGCTGAATCCAACAACGGGCTTCGCGGGCGTCAATAGGTTGAACGTTAGGAAAAATGCCTTGAATGTAGACCTGTTTAGCTTGTCGAAGGAGTTCCAGTGTAGCCTCAACATCACCCTGACTTTGCTTGATGTTGGCAGCAGCCACAAAATAGCGGTAACGGTTCTCGAGCAGTTGCCCATCTGGTTCAGCTTGATGATAGGCCTCAAGGTGCGCACTCGCTTCAGCTAACTGCCCCCAAGCGTGATAGATCGTGCTCATGCCTACGTGCAACTCAGCTCGCAAACGCACATCACGCGTGTCCGAAGTTAGCTCATACGCGTTTTTGTAAACGGCTATAGCCTCATGTAAGCGCCCTTGGGCAATACGAATGTCGGCAAGTACAAGCGTGCCGCCAAGTGCATCTGACACATGACCTGCTTGCTGTAAGCTGTCCATACCCATTTGAAAGGTTTGATACGCTTCTTTTAAATCGCCTGCTGACCACAGGGCAAGTCCGAGTAACCCCGCAGCACCACCCCGCCGAGTTGTTTTCTCTAGGCCTTCCAAGTCCTCCATTTGCTCGAGCAGGTTCAGCGCGTCACGTGCGTGGTACGCAGCCGCGTGAACGTCACCTTCAGCTTGAGCGTAAGTTGCCCATGACAACGCAATTCTGACAGGTAAAATACGCAATTCTGTTTTCTTACCAAACACAACTTCACTAGAAGTATCTTTTGTAGTGTCTAGCACGAGTTGCTCGAGCAAGTCCTCAGTACGTGCAAGATGCGCTTTAGCCTGCTCGAGCTGTCCCGTCATAAACGCAACGTTGGCACGTTCTATAGTTAGTAACGGCCTATTCCTAACAACCTCATCTGGCAACGCCGTTAGTTTGGTGAGGAGGGTCATATCTTGACGCTGTTGATGGAGGGTTGGTACTAGGTGCTCGAGCAAGTTAGCTGCCCGCTCAAAGGTTTCAGCCGCTAGCGCGTGATCCATTGCCTCAGTCAAAAACCCGTGCTGTTCAAACCAGACGCTGGCACGCAAGTGTACGTCGGTAACGTAATCCGGCTGGGTTTGCTGTAAGCGTGCCTGCAACATTTCAGCAAAAAGGTGATGATAACGGTACCACTGGCGCTGCTCGTCTAAGGGAATGATGAACAAGTGGCTGCGCTCGAGCTGCTCGAGCACTTCCTGCCCATTTTCAATTTCACAAACGGCATCACAAAGTGACCCTGTCAAGCGCGTCAGGATTGAGGTTTGCAACAAAAATTCTTGCACCTCTTGAGGTTGTTGCGACAGCACTTCCGTGAGTAAGTAGTCAAAGACAAAACGCTGGTTACCACCAATGTTTTGGGCAATTTCCCCACTGATATCCTGCTTGGAGGCACTTGCTGCACGTCCTTGTAAAGAGAGTGCTGCCATCTGGAGTCCTGCAATCCAGCCTTCGGTACGAGCTTCAAGCACATCAATATCTGCCTCAGCTAGGTCTAACCCCATCGCCTGCTCAAAAAACTGTGCCGCTTCTACTACTGTAAAGCGCAGGTCACTGGCGTGGAGTTCGTTCACCTGTTGGCGCACTCGCAAACGCGGCAAGGGCAGTTTTGGCTCCTGCCGACTGGTAATGACGAGATGTACTTGAGGTGGCATATGTTCAACCAAAAACGCCACCACCTGCTGA
>JBCCBI010000275.1:0-7656 GCA_039034155.1 Deinococcota bacterium
GTAAACAATTTTATGCTAAAAACCCTTAAATGGAGGGAGACTAGATAGCAACATTAATCTCGTATGAAAGCGTGTAGGATGCGCGTCTCCACAAGAGGTTAGGTGGTAGCTGTCTCGAGCTCACGCTGTATCTGCTGGCCAACAAGCTGATCTAAACGACTTGCCTTAAGCTTCACTTACTCATCACACAGAGCCTTATCTGTAAAGAAACTGGACGGAATAAATTATAAATAGCTTGACCATTTCTTGACAGCTTTTCTCCAAGGCAAAATCTTACTCAAAGAAACCTACTTCCAACACACCTAGCCTAACCAAATATGCCCTTTGCCCGCTTTGTTCACGACCTCGGTAGCGCTGTATCAGTCCTGCCAATTCACGCTGGAGAGCTTTTGCATCTGCCGCTGTTAAATGAAGTGTTTCAAAACAGTCAAGCAACACTGGGTCGTCAGAACCGAGCATGTCCCAATCATCACCAAACCAACTCGGACCATAAGAGAAATTACCGCCTGAGCCACTGACTTGCCAACCTATACCTTTTGTCTCACTTAAACGCATCCCCAATATAACAAGTGCCTCAGCCCAACGTTCTTGGCGCACTTTTTCTTCACGTATCGTGGTGTATTCAATAGGTACAGCATCAACCGGCACAAAAAATGTTTGGGCAGTTGTTTGGAAATATCGCTGCGGCCGTCCTTGGCGTGATACCTGTTTAGTTTCTTGTAGCAAGCCTAGAGCTAGCCACCGCTGAACACGTCGATAGACAAAATAAATAGGTTTGTCTAGGCGTTGAGCCGCTTGACTGATGCTCAGCTCTTCTTGAAAAAAGGGGGCTAGCAAAGGTAATTCGCTTTCATCCAACAAAACATCTACTGCTTGCGGATCTCTGATAGTGATCTGTGAACTTGCATTATTCTCTTGCATTGCAAGTTCAGTCTAAGAGACATTGGAAGTAGCAAACGTGCTAGGCAGTAGCTATACCAAGGCACGATTACACCTGACCTACCAGCAACCTACCCGTTTGCTCTTGAGGATGTGATGACAGCTAATTTTGAGGTTATTGTATTAGATATAGATGGTGCCATCAGCGAACAACACACATTACTTGACACCTTTAACCCTACCGTTATTCCTTTACAGAAACGCCATGCTGAGCTGAGAAATTGGTGCCCCATCCCAACGTTCAAGGCGTTGGAAGGCGTATTGACCACTGCGTTTAGAACGAACCTGCCCAAGTTCTACCTCTACGGCTCAGGTGACTTCCACCACTTTCCTTTGCTGTTCACTCAGCTACTTGAATGTGATGAACCTATCACCATGATCGGGCTAGATGCCCACTCTGATATCTGGCATGGAGTACCTGGCTATGTTTGGTCAGGGCAATGGGTACCCAGATGCTTGGAGCTATCCCATATTGAAAAAGTCATTTCAATTGGGGTGGATAAAGACCTTCGTGAAGGGCTTATTGACCTACCACTGGGCAGTTTCACCCACTGCTTGAACCTTGTCAAACAAGGTAAGTTTGAAATGTACCCCCATGAGATGTCGTCATCAAGGTTTTACGCCCAAATCAATGCGCACCTGGACTGGGTAAAGTTGACGCCGATTAGCTGGCTCAAAACACAAGCTGAGTGGCGACCTATCAAACAGTGGGCTAGCCCAACGGAGTTTGCCCACTATCTACTCAGCAGAATACCCACTGACGCCATCTATCTAACGCTTGATAAGGACGGCCTACGCGAAGAGGATTGTTACTCAAATTATTATGGTAGTGGCAAACAGGGAAGCTTGTCTTTAGAAGAACTTCTAACGATTCTAGATGTTTTAAAGGTACACAAAAAAATTATTGGCATCGATACATGTGGTGATTTCTCCGTCCCTGCAACACCAGCTAGCTGGCTCAAAAAACAGTGGACCCGGTTTGGACTCAACGAATTCCCGCCTCATCTTTACAACGTTCCAGAGTTGAAGCAGATTAACGAGCGTGCAAATATCCAGATTTTGAATGCCTTTGTTTAAGCTTACGTCCTGATCTGAGATTTTGCCAAGCTGCTTATTATGGCCTCATTTGAGGCGTGAGCTCACTCATCTAAGGGCTTTAAAGATTTGGCTTTCTAAGCTTATGTTGATCCAGTTCATCATACTTACTCAGGCAACAAGCACACAATGATGTGGGGAGAGTTTCCCCACATCTACATAATCGCTAGACTAATTGATAATAGCCTCGAGCTCACACCGCATCTTCGCTCATACCCTATGTCAAAGCAATGCTGGCAGCAGACGCACGCTTTGTAAGGTGGCAAGGCTGATACAGCTTAAAGTGTTGCTAGAGAATCGTTAAACTAATCACCTAATACTGTCGCGTTAACTGAAGGCAACTCACCTATAGACGCGCTTAGATAGCGTATGCCATACCACTGTTACTGATTTCTCTGGACATTACGTGAAGAGCCTTGTTTAGACTTGAGAGCCTGTCGTATGGGTGTAGGTGAATGGTAAATAGGCACGGGAGTAAGAGAAGTCTTCTGGGCTTGGTATCTATCAAATAGCTTGCAAGAAACAAGATTTCCACAAACTCACAAAGCTATCTATTTTGTGCATACAAGTACCATTACTTTTATGATTTATGCTAGCTAAAATTTGTTTAATTATCCTACAAATCTCTACAAATTAATTTTACCTAGATGGCTATGAGGTTAATTACTCGATCAATCCATCTTCATTTTAATCCTGACCTTGACAGTCGGAATTAAATCTGACAAGATAAACCTAATCCTGAGCAAATGACTCAAGATTGCATTTGTTTCCACATCATGTGCGTCCTAGCACTGATTTCAGGAGGATGCTTGTGACTTGTCAGAATGCCAAAGTACTTGCCAAACACAGCAAGTTTCGCTACATCGCCGCATGTACTTGTTGTGAAGGTGTTGTGCATATTTCATGGGATGTTGCCACATTTCACCTGCATCAAGCCGACTTTTTTGATCTTCACAGTGCTGTTGCCAAGCTTATTCCTCCATCAGCTGGCAAGGTTCAGCCTTTATGGATAGGGACAACCGGTATTGCCCTTAACCCTAGTGACTACAGCATTTTTTGCGAACTTATGAATGATGCGTTTCAGAATTTACCCCTAACAACGCCTACCCGCCATGAGGTAAGGGCACTTAACTGATGCAGCTATCTATGAAGGTGTCCGTAACGAGCATCATCGCAAGCATTAGCAGTTTGATCTCGGCACTTTTATATTTTGCATTTTTCACGTCACTGTCAGCTTATATAGCCTATGCACTTGCCATCGTACTGAGTGCTGGCGTGTTCTTACTAAGCACCGCACTCGTGCCTAATGCGCAACAGCCTCAACAATTTAAGAGGCAGCTTAATTCCCGACAACCTAACAACAACAGTAAGCGTATAGGTCTACACCTGCGTGTAAACAGGCTTTTATATATGGTTAGACGCTTGGGCATTCGTATACGTTCTCGTATCAACACCTCAACAACATCCTCAAAAGACCAAAGGAGAGACCCACATGAATGACCAGTGTTTACTTGATATTTCTGGCTTGAGCGTTAACTTTTTTACCGATGAAGGCGTTGTTGAAGCAGTTAAAGACTTATCGTTTCACATTGATCAAGGTGAGACAGTTGCTGTTGTAGGTGAGTCTGGTTCAGGTAAATCGGTAACCTCGCTGGCAACTATGCGACTCATCCCTAGCCCACCGGGCAAAATTGTGGCGGGTAACATCAGTTTTAGAAAGCGTAGTGGTGAGATCGTAGCCATTGAGCGCGCCAATGAACGTACCATGCGGGGCATTCGCGGGAACGACATCGCCATGATTTTTCAGGAACCCATGACTAGTTTAAACCCTGTTTATACCGTGGGTGACCAAATTGCTGAAGCGATTGTGTTGCATCAGAAAAAGACTACGAAACAGGCTTTACGTATTGCAACCGAGATGCTCGAGCTCGTCGAAATTCCTGAACCTGCCAAGCGCGTTAAGCACTATCCTCATCAGATGTCTGGTGGTATGCGCCAACGTGTCATGATTGCCATGGCCTTATCGTGCCGACCAGCCTTACTCATTGCGGACGAGCCCACTACCGCGCTAGATGTGATTATTCAAGCTGAGATTCTTGACCTTATGCGCAAACTACGCAGTGAAATTGATATGTCGATGTTATTCATTACCCACGATCTGGGGGTTGTCGCTGAAATTGCTGACCGGGTTGTAGTGATGAACCAAGGCGAAAAAGTTGAAGAGGGTACGGTCAATGATATTTTTGATCGTCCTCTAGATGAGTACACCATCAAGTTGCTCGAGGCAGTCCCCCGGATTGATGCTGACAAACCCGCGCCCGAGCAAGTACAAGACCCTAACATTCTCATGCAAGTCAAAAACCTGCGGACCTGGTTCCCCATTCGGGGCGGTATCTTGTCGCGCACACTGGGTCATGTTAAAGCTGTAGATGATGTCTCGTTTGATATTCGTCGGGGTGAAGTTCTAGGCCTCGTAGGCGAATCTGGTTCGGGTAAAACCACGGCTGGCAGGTCAATTCTTAGGCTCATTGAACCTACAGGTGGCGAAGTTCTCTATGACGGTGTTGACCTTGCTAAGTTATCTAAAGGTCAAATGCGTGCCTACCGCCGCAAGATGCAAATTATTTTCCAAGACCCATATGCTTCACTAAACCCGCGTATGACGGTTGCTGACATTGTTGGTGAGTCCCTCGTCATTCACAAACTCTGCAAAACAAAACAGCAACGCATTGACCGAGTTGTGGAGTTGCTCGAGCTCGTTGGTTTAGAAGCGTGGCACCTACGCCGCTACCCTCACGAGTTTTCAGGTGGGCAGCGGCAGCGCATTGGCATTGCGAGGGCGCTCGCGGTTGAACCTGACTTTATTGTGGCTGACGAATGTGTGTCTGCACTGGATGTGTCTATTCAAGCACAAGTGTTGGACTTGCTTAGAGACCTCCGCGAAAAACTTGACTTAACTATGCTCTTCATCTCTCACGATTTAGCTGTAGTGGAAGAGATTAGCGACCGCGTTGCGGTGATGTACAAAGGCAAGTTAGTTGAAGTACAAGATGCCCACCGCCTCTACCGCGACCCGCAACACAACTACACCAAAGCCTTACTTTCATCTGTGCCTATTCCCGACCCCAATGTACAGCGTGAGCGCATTCACTGGGATGGCGTTGTCTAAGCATGGTTTCCCTTTCATTACTCTTAGCTCAAGAAAAACTTGCTGAGATTAGGCGCGAGGCCCAGCGCCAGCATTTGCTGAAGCTAGCTAAAACGCCCCATCCAGAACCTCAAGTTCCTGCTGGTTTGCGCTTGCTTATTGAGCTTAAACGCAATAAGCAGGAAGCGCTTAGTGATCTTAGCAAGCTACTAAGCAAGCTCCACACGCATCCTCATTGGCAAGCGTTTTGCAAAATCAATTTGGAAGCAAGTCATTACCTGCACGCTGCTCAGCAAGTCCACGCTAGCGAGCTACACAACGTGAGTAGCCACGACCGTGAGCTCAAGCGCAGTATTCAGGTGATTTGTAATCAACGTATTGTTCTAGCTCGACTGTGGTGCGAGCTTAATGCGCTGCAGCCTCAAGACCTAGATACACCTAACCAAGATCATCTGTCGATGTACTGACACGTACAAGTAGTGGGCTGAATATGCCCTTGTTAAGTATTCATATCGTTTGTGTTGTAAAGGAGGCAGCATGATTACCGTTGCAAACCGCATCTATGTCAATCCAGACTTTGCAGATGCGTTTGAAACCTGCTCTAGCACAGCTACTAATCACGTGAAAATACGTTCACATGATTTGCTACGCATGAACATGCATTCTGCCAGAACCAAATATCCATGACAAAGTCAGTCGTAAGTCCCAAGCCACACTACCCAAGTCATGCTGAAACTGCCCGTAGTTTAGCTGTTAACTGTAGACATGCCGTGCTTGCGAGCGTGCTGTCATCTGAGATACCTGGGGCATCTGGTCAACCGTATACCTCGGTGATTGATTACGCTGTGCTCGAGGACGGAAGTCTCATCACCTTATTGAGTGATCTAGCTGAACACAGTCGTAATCTGCAACGTGACGGACAGTGTTCGTTATTTATTCAAGCAGCTCACGACAAACCCCTCGAGCACCCCAGAACTAGTCTTATTGGTAGGTTTAAGGTAGCTGGTCAAGCTCAACATCAAACTTACAAAGATGTCTATCTGGCTAGGCACCCACAAGCTGAACGGTACATCGCGTTTAGCGATTTCCAGTTTTATCACTTTAGCCCTACCCGTGCTTACACCATTGCAGGTTTTGGGCGCATGGGCTGGTGTGATGCAG
This sequence comes from Deinococcota bacterium, assembly GCA_039034155.1. Classification (GTDB taxonomy): domain Bacteria; phylum Deinococcota; class Deinococci; order Deinococcales; family Trueperaceae; genus JBCCBI01. The sequence continues at coordinate 6,344 of JBCCBI010000275.1, forward strand.
CAAGCTATCACCAAGCTGAGCCTGATCCTCTTATCAACGTGGCGGCTGGTGCCATCAGTCACATGAATGAAGACCACAAAACAAACCTACAGGACTACGCCAAGGCATTTTTAGGACTCACTTGGGCAGAAGATGTAGACATGTTAAGCCTAGATAGATACGGCTTTGATGTCGTTGTGCGAGGTCAAGGTGGTGAACAAGATGACGGGCAACCTCAGGTATCTGGCACTGAACGAGTTGAACAACACCGCATCAGCTTTGCTGAACCCCTGGGCAATGCCAAAGAGCTGCGTGCTGTGATGGTCAAACTTGCTAATGAAGCAAGGGCGCGCTTAGCAGTCACGTCATGAGAGGGTCACCATGAGCACGCCAACCTCCACTACAGGAGCCCCTTCTCTAGACACGCGTTTAGCTGAAATCATCCGCCTAGGTGAGCGCATTCAAAACCATCCGTGCTGGCAGAAAGCAACGGTGGCAGATCAGCAAGTACTTGCCCAGTTTACTGTTGCAATTAACTACGCAAAACTCCTACAAACGATTTGTAAAGATGCTGCTTCCAGCAAGTGTCCAACTGAGGCTGTATCTGAAGACGTGCTTGAACGGCATACTGCTAGTTTGCAGCGGAGTTTATGCTGCCTAGCCAAAGTGTGGATGCTGCTCGAGGCTAACGTGCCGGTCAATCAAACACCTGAGCAATTTAGTTGTAAAGATATTGGAGGTGACACTACCCACTTATGAATACTGCCTTTCGTACCTTACTTCCATTCCTTAAACCCTACCGCTGGCGAGTTCTCCTCGTTCTTATAAGCGTGCTCGCGGTTACGGGTGCAGGCTTACTTGCTCCCTGGCTTGTGCGTGAACTGGTGCGCGTTTTGCGAGTTACAGCCACAGGTGAAGGGTCTGCTCGGCGCGGCATTATCAATATCGCCAGCTTACTGTTTGTGGTGTATGCCGTACGCAGTGTGGGGCAATACTTAAACTTCCACTATTCCCACGTAGTGGCTTGGAACGTCTGTCACGATTTGCGCACAGCTCTTTACGAGCAGTTACAGCGCTTTTCACCTGCCTACTACGCCGAACGGCAAACGGGGGATGTAGTGAGCCGGGTCATTAAAGATACTGACAACTTAGAACCGGTGATTGCTGATGCCGTCTATGACTTTTTGGTAAGTGCGTTACTCGCTATTGGCATTGTGACGGTGCTGCTAACGCTCGAGCCTACCTTAACCCTCCTCGCGTTTTTGCCCTTACCCATTGTGCTTACCATCGTCATGATCTTACGGCGGCCGGTCATGCGTGCGTTTCGCAAAGAA
>JBCCBI010000276.1:0-7620 GCA_039034155.1 Deinococcota bacterium
AACCATCTTGACCGTTCAGCCAGCATGGATCGGTGAAATATAGATGGTTTGAGTGTCCAAAGTAATCTGTGAGCTGCGTGATGGGACGCCCGCTGTAGCTATCGGTGTAGCTAAACGGGGTGTTGTGAAAGGTATCTCCTTTAGCCATAAGTGTCTTTCCAAACTCTCTCTACAAATAGGCTGAGGCTGCTAACGGTGGTATCTACCATCACTCATGAGCCATATCAGCTAAGGTTTTAAACGCCGTTGACTGGGTTAGTCCGGTGTAGCAACGAATGTTAAGGCGGAAGTTAACAGGTGTCAAAAAACTGAAGATAATACGCGCACACCCTGCAGGAATGGCTTCACTATGACGCATGTTGAAGAAACCATGTTCGGCGTGGCCGCTGCTGAACTCGAGCACATCCTGCCCATAAATTAAGCGCGCGGGACCTTGTTTGTAAATGATTATGTTACCTGCTTGCAGTTCGAGCAAGCTCGAGCGCGTCTCCCAAACGCCGCCTGCAGGAACATCCAAGGCAAGTTGAGCAGCAACGCCATCGAACCCGTCTAGAGTTTGGTAATGCAGCTCGAGGCTTGTGTCTGCAAGTCCAAAGCGAAGCTCACTAAGCGGTAACGGTAACGGTCGGTAGTCACGTTGCTCGGCGGCATCATCCCAGGTATCCACTGTCACCGGTTGCCCTAGCGGCAATTCGTAGCCGGGGCGTCGAGGTTTTTGTTGACCTGTTGAGGTCATGACAATGCCGCTATCTATAGTGGCAACTTCATCACTCACAAAACGCCCAGTCCCAAAATAGGTCTGAGCAATGGTGAGGCCGCGAATTTCTGCTTGCCCGTAACACAAATTCACAAGCTGCGTTCTACCGCCGTAGGCACTCACGCTCAACTTGCCCCGACGAGCACGCCACACTTGATTAGCTGGGAAAAAGCATTGGAAGTTGTCCGGCACACTAGACGTTGTGGCTTTAGGTTCACCCAATTTGAGGAGCACGTAGGCTAACCAGTGTAGTGATTCTGGCGTTTCGGTGATGGACATCTTTGACCAAAGCCATGCCGCAGCTTGCAAAAAACGTGTTTCTTTGAGTAGGTGATACGCAAACACATACGGGCAGATGAGGTTACTGGCAACCTTTCGTATGCCGTGGTCTTGGCGGTTAGATAAGCCCGTCTCAGCCGTGCCATCTGCGTGAAGTAAATGAAGGTTAAACTCAAGGTTTTTACGTACAGCAGCAAGCGCATTTTGCCGTATGTCCTCACGTGTGCCGTTAAGCACGTATAGCATGAGCGCGTTGTTACTCACCGTGTCATAAATGCCTACGCTGCGCTCGATATAAGCACCATCAGCATCAATATCAAAGCCTTCATCAAGATACAAGTCAAGCGCAGGTTGCACCTCTAAGTCAGGGAACAGTGCATGAACTTGGGCAAGGGCGCTAGCAATCACCCAACGGTGGTTGGGCGTGTGAAAGCCGCCATCCCGCACGCCGGGGGTAGCGCGGCGCAAAAATTGCTCGAGCTTCTCGTTGAGCGCTTCAAAATAAGCCTCACCTTGGGTTAAATCTAGCAAGGCACAAAAAAGCTGCATCACAAAGCCCGTGTCTGGGCTCGAGTCATAGTTGGTACTGCGCAAATCAATGAGTCCACTAGGGTGCTGGGCACGCAGCATATAGTCAGCAGTTAGCGTAATCCGGGTAAGCACATTACCTTGGTCAAGTTCAGGACAGGCATCTGGATGTTTTTGAGCTGCCCACACAAGCAACCCGCCCATAAATATAAAGCGGCTACTCGTTCCATGAGACGGTTCCGCCAAACGGCTTACGGGACTTACATACGCACCGTGCCACGGGTGGGACGGGTCAAGAAGTTGACAGGGAATGTCGGCGTTAAACGTTGTGTTGAGGTGGGTTAGGACATCAGTTAGCTTCACAAAGCACCTTATGGGGTTGTTGCTGGGGAATGGGTGGGTTGAGGCGTGTTGCGCTGTAGGTAGGCTCGGGCCACCTCAATTTCAAGCGACGCAAGCACATCCACTAGATCGATAGGTAATTTAATGCTGTAATCTGGACGTTCACTATCGTTTTCAGGAACTTTGCTGCGCCGAGGTGCCCAGTCAAGCCACACGCTGGTAATGCCTAACGCGTTGGCACCTTTAATGTCCCTCGCGAGGTTATTACCAACCATCACGGTGGTTATGGAGTCACTAAGGTTAAGCGCCTCGAGTGCTGTCACAAACATTTTTTCATCAGGTTTAAGCACGCCTACCGTTTCTGAGATCACGTGAACGTCAAATTGCTCAAATAACCCATGCTGACCGAGGACGTTCTTAAAACTCTGTACCTCACCGTCTGCAACGAGTGCAAGCGGATAACCTTGTTGTTTGAGGGTTTTGATGAGCTCGTCTGCCGTCGGAATGAGTGACGCAGATAGGACGATGCCGTCGTCATCTTTGACTTCCGTGCCTTCATCGATCAGCGTATCACCGGAGTCTAACAAGACAGCTTGAATGTACGGGAGGGTGTGCTCGAGCAGCTCGAGCCAACTGGTAATTCGCTGAGGAATCCACGCTTTGAGCGCGTCCCAAGGAAGCAACGGGAGGCTGCTAACATCCACCCGCAATCCAAACTCATACGAAGGGTCAAACGCATGGGCTTGCATGTAACGCTTACACAAGCGTCGCTGTTGGGCTGATGCCGTCATGACATCTGCAAACATGTCGTTGATAAGCACATCACCCTTACCCGCTAGCTTGCCGCAGCTTTGCTGGTTGATGTGGCGCAAATCAGCTAGCGCACTTGGGTTAGCAAAAAAGGCGTGTTTACCGGGTTCGGAGTAAGCTTTGGCACGACCTGACTCGCTCGAGGGTTGATTTGATGATGTCTCGTCTGATGAGGGCTCAAGCACATGGAACTTACCGTGAAAACTGCCTTCGCAGTACACCAGCTTGTCATTTTTATCGAGATAGATCCAGAGGTGCTCGAGTTCATACAAATGCTGGATGTCCCAATCCCACCAGATGGCGTATTCGATGGCCGTGTTAACACCTTCGGGTAATTTGATGTGGCGCTTGAACGAAGCTGACTCAGCGTCTGATGTGAACACGGTGTAGCCCACTGCACAGGGTAAAAATGGCTCGAGCCTATCAAAGTAGAGTATCGGCGCGTGGCGCTTAACGAGCTTGTGTACATCGTTACTTTGTACATCATTTACTGTTTCAGAGGGTACAGGCACAAGCTCAACTGTCACGCAACACCTGCCAAATCTAAGGTTTCCGCATGGTGACAGCGCACCCAATGACCTTCCTGAATTTTTCTAAACGCCGGCGCTTGGGTTTTACATTCGTCTGTAGCATAGTTGCAACGCGGGTGAAAATAGCAGCCACTCGGTGGGTTACTTGGGTCAGCGACATCTCCCCTCAGCACGATGCGCTTTTTGCGGCTCGCAAAGTCGGGGTCGGGCCGTGGCACTGCCGACAGTAACGCTTCTGTATATGGGTGTAAGGGATTATTAAACAGGGTCTCCGTCTCGGCAATTTCCACCAATTGCCCCACATACATCACCGCCAATCGGTCACTGATGTGCTGCACCGTGCTGAGGTCGTGGGTAATAAACAAATAGGTGAGGTCGTGCTCGTCTTGCAAATCTTTGAGTAAGTTGAGGTTTTGAGCGGCTACAGAAACATCCAATGCAGACACGGCTTCATCCGCAGCGATAAAACTAGGGTTTAGGGCCAGCGCCCTGGCAATGCTAATACGCTGACGCTGCCCCCCACTAAACGCATGTGGGTAGCGGTTCATAATTTCTGGCCGCAAGCCCACGTCAGTGAGTAACGCCGCCACTCGCTTGGTGATGTCGTTGCCACTAGCGATGTTATGCACCTCGAGCGGCTCCCCCACAATCTGTAAAACGGTCATGCGCGGGTTCAGAGACGAAAACGGGTCTTGAAAAATCATTTGAATATCACGCCGTAAAGCTTTAAGTTCGTCTTTTTTTAAGTTGGTAATGTCTACCTGTGTGCCGTCTGCTTTGTGAAACAACAGCTCACCCGAGGTCACGCCGTAACCCCTCAAAATAAGCCGCGCTGTGGTTGATTTGCCCGAACCACTTTCTCCCACAAGTCCAAAGGTCTCCCCTTTGTTGATCGTAAAACTCACATCATCAACAGCTTTAACATGTCCCACAACCCGCTGCCAAAAACCTTTTTTAATTGGAAAGTATTTTTTGAGGTGGTTAACTTCTAGTAAGGGCGGCATTAGGCGTCTCCGTATAAATGACAACTCACTTGATGTTCTGGCGTGAGTTGTAAAGGTTGCGGCACTTTGACATCGCACACCCCCGGCATAGCATCCGGGCAGCGCGGGTGAAACGGGCAGCCTGTGGGAATGCTAAACGGGTCAGGCACACTACCTTGAATGGTAGCGAGGCGGTCAACCTTGTGATTCAGTTGCGGCACCGACATCAGTAAACTTTTGGTGTAGGGGTGCTTGGCATCGTAAAAAATTTGCCTCACTGGCGCACTTTCAACAACTTTGCCCAAATACATCACCTGTACGTGCTCAGCAATTTCAGCCACCACGCCAAGGTTGTGGGTAATGAACATCATGGCCATACCTAAGCGGTCGCGTAACTCGCGCAGTAAATCTAAAATCTGCGCTTCGGTAGTAACGTCCAGCGCGGTTGTAGGTTCATCTGCAATGAGCAAACTGGGTTCGCAGGATAGAGCCATGGCAATCATGGCGCGTTGCCGCATCCCACCTGAAAGTTGATGTGGGTAACTGACAGCAATCTGTTCAGGTTTGGGCATGTTGACGCGGCGAAGGGCTTCAATAGACAGCTCGAGCGCATCTTTGCGTGACACCTTCTTGTGGTTGCGCAAGGTTTCGTACATCTGGTTAGAGAGGCTGTGAACAGGGCTAAACGAGGTCATCGGTTCTTGAAAAATCATGGCGATGTCGTTACCCCGCAAGCGGCGCATAGCGCTACCGTTAGGGTCTTCTTGGTGAATATCAACAACCGTTGAAGGACTATCTTGATAGCGGTGAAACAAAATCTCCCCATCAACAATCTTGCCCGGTTTGGGGACAAGTTGCATGATGGAACGCGCCGTTATTGACTTGCCGCAACCACTCTCCCCCACGACCGCCGTGGTTTGTCCTTTGTTAATCGAAAAGCTGACGCCATCGACAGATTTAACCGTACCTTCCCTAACCTTAAAGTAGGTTTTGAGGTTTGTGACTTCTAGTAAGGGCTCGAGCGTCGTTGCTGCTACATCAGTATTTGCTACATCAGCATTTGGTGTTGATGTGCGCATGGTCTCAGTCTCCATACGGATCCGCCGCATCTCGTAAACCATCACCTAAAAAGTTAAACGCCAAAATGGTCACCACAACAGCTACCCCCGGCAAAAGCAACCACGGTGCCAAAGCAACAGAACTAAGATTTTGCGCTTCTTGCAAGAGCACGCCCCAACTGTTCACCGGTGAACGCAGACCAAGCCCCAAAAAACTTAGCGAGGTTTCAGCCAAAATCATGTCCGGAATAGCAAGCGTCAGTGCCGCAATAATATGGCTCCCAAACGACGGCAACATGTGCCGAAAAATAATACGTGCTTCGCTGGCACCCACAAAACGTGCTGCAGTTACAAAGTCTTCTTCGCGCAACGCTAAAAAGCGTCCCCTTACCACCCGTGCTAACCCCGTCCAACCAATAATCGACAAAATAAGCGTGATGAGAAAATAAACCCGTGTGGGCGGCCATTCAACTGGCAAAGCTGCGGCTAAGCCCATCCACAAAGGGATGGTGGGAATAGAGCGAATAAAATCGATAAGCCGCTGAATCACATTGTCTATCCAACCGCCGTAATACCCCGAAATACCCCCAATAACGATGCCAAAGACAAAACTTAAAATGACACCTAAAAGGCCAATAGATAAGGACACTCGGGTGGCATACACTAACCTCGAGAACAGGTCGCGCCCAAGCCTGTCAGCGCCCCAGATAAACACGCGGTCCCTGGGACCTGCATCAATCCCAAACAAGTGCAGGTCACTGCGAATGAGCCCCCAAAACTTGTACTCATCACCGCGTACAAAAAACTTTAAGGGCATAATAATGGATGTATCAGGTTCATAGGTAATACGGGCTGTTTCAGGATCGCGGCTACGGGTTAGACCGTATACAAACGGACGCCGTAAGGTTCCCTCACTGTCCACAACACGTATTTGTTGGGGTGGTACAAACGCATGAAGTGGGCTAAAGGCCGCCGGGTCATAAGGCGCAATAAACTCAGCGAAGGCCGCCACAAGATATAAAAAGATGATGATGACCCCGCTGATGACCGCCACACGGTGCTTGCAAAAGCGCCACCAAATAAGCTGCCACTGCGACGCTTGGTAGAGCTTGGCATCTTTGCCAGTTGCTTGTTGACTTGCTGTGGATTGGCTTCCTGTGTGGACTTTCATCTCAACCAAACCGAATCCGCGGATCAACCCAGGCGAGTAGCAAATCCGAAATAAGCGTTCCTAACAGCGTAAACACGCTAAGAATAAGGATGAAACTACCCGCCAAAAACATGTCCTGATTGAGTAGCGCCCGCAGCAATAGCGGGCCTGTTGTTGGCAAATTAAGCACCACCGCCGTGATAATAGACCCCGAAATGAGTGACGGCAAAGCCCAACCCACTGTACTAATAAATGGGTTGAGGGCTACCCGCACAGGGTATTTCCAAATCACTCGTCGTTCAGCTGTGCCTTGGGCCCTAGCTGTTTCGACATAGGGTTTATAAATCTCGTCTAGCATGTTAGCCCGCACAATACGAATAAGCCCAGCTGCGCCCCCGGTGCCCAAGACCACTACTGGCACCCATAGATGGGACAGTAAATCTAAAACCTTGCGAAAACTCCAAGGTGCGTTGGCATATTCGGGTGAAAATAAGCCGCCAACGTTGATGCCTAAATAGGCAAAGGCAAGCCACATGAGTACCAGCGCCAGTAGAAAATTAGGGATTCCCCGCCCAATAAAGCCAAGGATCGTAAACACATAATCAAAAAAAGTGTATTGATGGGTTGCTGAATACACCCCAATAGGAATAGCAATTAGCCAGGTAAAAATCATGGATGAAAACGAAATAAAAATGGTGAGCCCTACCCGCTGCCAAATAAGGTCTGCAACAGGTAAATTCCAGTCCAGTGACTGGCCAAAGTCACCCCTTAGGACAATATCTGTAATCCACTGCCAGTACTGCTCGTACCACGGTCTGTCGAGGCCAAAACGCGTACGCAAAAGCTCAATAGTTGCATCATCAACTGTTTCACCTGTTTCACTGAGTTGTGCAACATAAGCTGTCACGTAGTCACCGGGGGGAAGCTGAATAATAACAAAGGTCAAAATTGAAATGAGAATAAGTGTGGGAATTGCCCAGAGAATCCGCTGGATAATATAGCTAAGCATGAGGCTTTCCTGATTCTTGACGCATTATTTTTTGATACATCAGTTCCTGACATCAAGCTTTGAGAGGTGTACACCACAAGATATGCTGTACACCTCGAGTCTCGAGTTAGCAAGGTGTTGCTCGAGCACGTACTATGTCATCTACTAGTTTGCAAAAAACCACTGATGCGGCAC
>JBCCBI010000277.1:0-7603 GCA_039034155.1 Deinococcota bacterium
AGGCATTACACAGGTGAACGATGCGTTTGGCGTGCAGTACGCTCGAACGATGGCTGTTGCTGTCTTAGCGGGATTACCTGTGGCAGTAGGCTATCTTATCTTTCAGAAACAAGTGACTGAGAGCATCATGGTGGCGTCGGGTATTAAAGGGTAAGTGCTCGAGTTGACCTAAGTAGGACAGCTCCGGTCGTATTGGCTTAATGACTCAAGCACATCACCAAAAACTTGGCCACGCCAGCCATACCTTTAATGATGCGCTTGTGACCACCTCACTTGTATTTATTCTCTCAGCTTGCATCGTAATTCAAGTACCACGCGTGTGTAACATCAACAGCTATAGGCTTTGTTGCATGAATCAGCTAGAAGCAGCAGCTACGCCTTTGTAGAGTGAGCGTCAAGCTAGCCGATAACTGTCAGGCATAGCAATAAGGTTGAGAGCTTTAGCTTTGAGCTTGAGTTCAGTGACTTGATTACACAAGCGTCGGTAAGCAGCTTTGTCAGTAAAGATAGTCTTGAAGCGGAACAAGGTAGTTTCAGCAAGAGAACGACGGTGATAGTTGGAAAGGCGTTTCCATTTAGCACGCCCATGCTTTCTGATGAGTCTAAGATTTTCATCTCTGGGGTGGGGGGGACGTTTACAGTTACCGTGTTGCCAAATCTTAGCGTCTTGACGAGGTGGGATAGCAACGCTAGCGTTGCGCTGGGCAATCGTTTCATAGCAGTCACGACTGTCGTAAGCACCGTCAGCGCTGACTTGCGCAAGTTCAGCAGGTATCTGCTCCAACAGTGCGTCTAAAAGTTGTGAATCTTTTTTATCGTTGCCACTGACTTCAGCGGCTAAGATCTCACCTGTTGCTTCATCTACAGCTAGGTGAAATTTGCGCCAAGTGCGGCGTTTACTTGCTCCATATTGGCGCGTCTTCCATTCACCTTCACTATAAACCTTAATGCCAGTAGCATCTATCAGAACATGTCTCGCCACTTGCTTAGGCAGCCACAGGTAAGCTAATCTCTAAGCTAGCTAGACGTCTCGACAAGGTGCTGTGATCGGGGACAGCTAAGTCCACTGCCAGCAGCTTAAATACGGATTTTACTAAGCCAACTGCCTGACGACCTGCCAGCTTGTAGACACTTTTTATCATCACCACCGTCTCAATTGCTAAGTCACTATATTTGTTGCTAGCGCCACGCTTACCTGTCTTGTCTTTATTCAGCCAAGCTCCAATCGCCGCTTCATCCAACCACACCGTCAGACTTCCTCTTTCTTCTAATCCTGCGTTATACTCACGCCAGTTGCGGATTCGGTACTTGCTCGGTTTTTTCTTCACACATTTAACTTAGCAGTTACCTCCGCAACTCTTTTATCCCGATTCTTGTAACAACGCCATTTTGTAGAAGAAAAAGGTAGGTGTATGCTCAAAGCTATTTTGTTAAGTTTAGTGACGTTGATGACGTTTAGCGCCTATGCTCAGTGGGAAAACCCTAGTGAACGATATACAGATGTATATAAAAACTATTTAGGTGCTAGCTGTCCTATTGACACAAATAACATCAAACATTTTGTCTATTTTGCTCGAGACAGAAGCGCGCTCTACGAGCATTCCTTTTTGACTAATCCCAGATTCTCGGGTGCTCAAATCATGTATCCCTGGGCGCAACTCGAGCCAACTGAAGGAAATTATGATTTTTCTGTCATTGAACAAGACTACGAGTACTTAAGCTCGTATGGAAAAACCCTGTTTATACAATTGCAAGATGCTACGTTTACTCTTCAGTACAATGCTGTGCCAGCTTATATGAATAGTGAAACTTACGCTGACGGTGCCATTATGCAACGTAACGACGAAGGTGAACCAGAAGGGTGGACAGCCAAGCGCTGGAATCAAAATGTGCAAACGAGATTCTCTGCGTTGTTGGTCGCTTTAGGTAATCAGTTTGATGGGAGAATTGAAGGCATTAACCTACAAGAAACGTCCATTGGCGTCACAGAAGACTACGATGATACATTTACCCCTGACGTGTATGCTGACGCTGTCAAAGCAAATATGCTGGCATTAAAAAATGCTTTTCCCCAATCAGTGGCCATGCAATACGCAAACTTCATGCCCGGTGAGTGGCTACCTTGGGAGGATCAAGGTTACTTGAGTTCAATCTATGCGTACGGCGAAGAAATAGGTGTGGGTTTAGGCGCGCCAGATCTTATGGTAACGCGTAAAGGACAGTTGAATCATGCCTTAGCGATGATGCACGAAACTGACTTGAACGTTCCCCTAGGTATTGCTGTGCAAGATGGTAACTACATAGGTCAGACAAATACGACGACTGTCGTCAATAATCGTGATAATTTAGTACCTCTGTTGCACGCTTTTGCAGAAAATTTCTTGGACGTGGATTACATGTTTTGGGTGAATCAAGCACCTTATTTCTCACAAGATGTACTACCCTGTTTTTCGGATTTTTAGATTGTTCAACGAAGAATTTGATGGGGTATTGGGCTTGTAATTCTAAGCTCAATTTGTGATGCCTTGGTTGTCATTCTGCATTAATCTTAGATAGATCAGGCTATTGCTTCACCGCACCTGCTGTCAGGCTACTCACCAAAAACCTTTGTAAAAACAGAAAAAGAATGGTAAGTGGCACGCTCACAACTAAAGACACCGCCATCATGTCGTTCCACGCAATACGGTATTGCCCAATAAGTTCGCCAATCCCTATGGGGATGGTTTTCATCTTGTCGTCAGTGGTTAAGACAAGTGCAAAGATGTATTCATTCCAGCCAACAATGAACGCATAAATCGCGGTTGCGGCGAGTCCGGGTAAGGCAAGTGGCATCACGATTTGCCAAAAAATACGCCACCTCGAGGCACCGTCAATACTGGCGGCATCATCTAGCTCTTTAGGGATGCTATTAAAGTACCCCAACATGAGCCATGATGCCAGGGGAATGGTAAACGATATATAGGCGAAGATTAACCCGGCGTAGGTGTTAATTAATCCAAAGGTTTTCATAAGTTGAAAGTAAGGGATAAGTAACATGATAGATGGGAACATTTGGGTGATGAGTAAAAACGTTAAAAATGCGGTACGCCCTAAAAAACGAAAACGGGACGCCCCGTAACCAGCTAACGAAGATACAAACAATGAGATAAGCGTTGCGCCCGAAACCACAATAAAACTGTTGAGTATATAGCGTCCAAACGGGTAATCTGTCCAAATACGTTGGTACGCATCCCACGAGATGGTATTGGGAATCCACTTGATGGGGAGACTAAACATTTCCTCCATTGTTTTTACTGAGGTCGAAAACATCCATAAAACGGGCACAATCACAAATGCACTCGCAATTAGCAGCGCAATAAAAATAATCGTGGTGTGTAGCCGTTGTCGTTGGTGACGTGTCATAGGTTGATCATCCTTGCCCAGTCATTTTCTGTGTAGTCATCTTCGTGTAATCATCTCTGTGTAACTTTCTGTGTTTAGTCATCTCCACCTAGAAAACGTTGGTATAAAACAGAAATCAAGAACACAATAAAAAAGACAATCACAGCCAGCGCTGCAGCCCGCCCAAAGCGGAACGCTTCAAAGGCTGTTTTATAAATATCGATGCTGATAACACTCGTAGCGTTAATGGGCCCACCTTGGGTTAGCACCAAAACGATGCCAAAGTTTTTAAACCACCAAACGTTATTTAATTTGAGGTTAAACATAATGACTTTGCGTAAGTTTGGCTGGGTGATGTAGACAAACGACTGCCACCAAGACGCGCCATCTATTTCGGCAGACTCATACTGTTCTTGGGAGATTGCTTGCAGCCCAGCCAGCATAAGCAGCATCACCAAAGGGTAGCCTTTCCAGATAACCGTCAAAATAACGCTGGGTAAGGCGGTTGTTGTGCTACCTAGCCAAGAGGTAGGTTCTGAGATGACATTAAGGGTTAAGAGGATGTCGTTAAATAGGCCATAAAGGGGGTTGTACATCCATTTCCACAACAGGGCCACGACAACCTCAGGAAATAGCCATGGCACAAGTAAAACTGTGCGGAATAGCGCACGCCCGGGTACTTTGGTGTTGAGGAGTAAAGCCAAGCTCAGACCAACGACAAACTGACCTGCGACTGCACCCACTGTAAATTTTAAGGTCGTAAAAACGGTCTGCAAAAAATCTGCGCTGGTAAAAATACGCACGTAATTCTGGAACCACCGAAAATCCCAGCGCGTTAATAAATTAGTTCTGAAGAGGCTAATGTAAAACCCATACAGCAACGGGTAAGCGACAATAACTAACAACGAAAGAGCAGCCGGCAGGATAAACCAAAGTCCTGCGAGTTGGCGTTGGTTAAAGTGACGATGTGTAGATGAAGACTTTTTTTGAATAGCTTGTTTTGATTCTAGGGTCATATCTAGGCCTCTAAAGTAGTGATGAGGAAGCTAGGATATACCCAGCTTCCCAACTGAAGAGAAACGGTTATTCTGCGTCTGCAATAATGGCGGCAGCCGTGACACCTGCTTCAGCAGCTGCGTCTGCGGGTGAAACGCCACCTACCAAGACAGCCTGATAAGCTTCACCCATGACTTCTTGAATTTGTGTATAGAAAGTAGCTTGCGGCATGGGTTTTGAAATTTGAATGGCTTCAACAAAACCTGCGTAAACAGGACCTGAAATTTGAGGTTGTTCACCTGCTTCTATTTGGGCTGGCATGCGCCCTGTGACGCGGTTCCACTCGAGCATATTTTCGGTTGACACCAAAAACTCGAGGTAGCGCGCAGCAGCCTCTTTATGTTCGCTCGTTGCCGCAACGGAGAAGCCACCGACCCCAAGTGAGGCTGAACGATCTACACCTAGAGGAATCGGCACGCTGTGAATTTGTCCTTCAAGATCAGGGTTTTGGGCTAAAATAGCGCCGATAGTGTGTGGTCCAGTGACCATCATGGCGGTTTTATCACTGGCCATTAAGCTAACAGCCTCACCATAGCCTGTTTCAGTTACGCCAGGAGGCACCAGACCAGCATCGTGCAGTTCTTTGTAGATAGCTAGAGCATTCACCATGCCTTCTGAACCTAGGTCACTTTGCCAGTTGCCATTGGCATCTTTATAGAGTTCCCAAGCACCTTGACTACGTAAAAGGTGGGTAAACCGGAAAAATCCTGAACCGTTTTTGGTGCCTACCATGGCAAAACCCCAACGATCATTTTGACCGTCGTTGTTAGTGTCTTGCGTAAGGGCTTGGGCGGCGCCTACAAACTCATCCCATGTTTGGGGACCTGCTAAGCCAGCTTCTTCAAACCAGTCAGCACGGTAAAGTACGCCAACAGGGACGGTAAACCAAGGTAAAAAGATGAGTTCGCCGTTAACGGTGCCTTCTTCGATGGCAGTGGGGTAGAAGCCGGCCAAAAAGTCCTCACTAAAAAGATCATTGAGATCAGCCGCAATGCCTAGGTCTTGCGCTTGGGCAGAAAATTCTGCTGTATTGGTAAAGATGTCCGGTAGTTCACCACCAATAGCGCTTGTGGTCAGAACTTGGAACATGTCGTTCATAGGTGTGCCAATAAATTCAATTTCAATGTCGGGGTTGGCTGCCATAAACGCATCTGCAATGGCCTGCTCAACATCGCCTTCTGGGCTTTCAACAATGGTGCTCGACATGATTCTTAAAACGGTTTGAGCTGTTACCGACGCAAAACTTGTAATGAGTAAGATGCTCAGGCTTAATTTGACGAGTACTGCTTTTACAGACATTAGTCCTCCGTTATATTCACTTTGTAAATATGTTGCTGACGTGTGTTACCAGATGTGTGCTTGAACGTAATGCGTGTTTGGAATGGTTTAGCTCACCACCTCCCTCGTTATAAGAAATTAGGTCATGCTCCAGTAAACGTCTTGGAAAACGGGTCATGCCCAGTAGTTTTGAGTAAAAAACCAAATTGCGCTTATAGTTACGCAAAACTCTGCTGGCTGTGATTTACCTTTAGGTGCTGTGAAAAACACGGGGCATCACACAGCGCGCCCAGATTTCCAAACGATGGTTTCCAAACAATTTAGCGGTAGAAGAATCATAGCTTTAATCCAGTAGATTGTCAACAATTTACAGGATAGCTATACGGATGGTGCTAAAATAAAACTCTTTCTTGGACTATTTAAATACGTCTCTGACGGACAAATCTCTATATCGACATGTTGCTTAGTACTCGAGTTCTAAGATTTTGTTGAGTGATTTTTGTTGACATTGGAAAGGGGTTGGCCTTATTGTCAATCAATTCATAGTTCATGCCAACGTGTAGCAATTGAGGAGCTATCATGTCAGAAAATGGGCACATTTTAAATGTGTGCGGTCTAAAAACACACTTTTTCCTCGAGGAAGGTGTACTCAAAGCTGTTGATGGTGTTGATTTAGCTGTGCCTAAGCAAAAAATTGTTGGGGTTATTGGCGAATCGGGTAGTGGTAAAAGTGTGATGGCTAGGTCCATCATGCGGCTCATTAGCAAACCGGGCAAAATTGTTGCAGGCAAGATGTTACTAGCACCAGATGACGCGCCAGCGGTTGATATTGCTCAGCTTGATAACAGTGGCTCGAGCATCCGCAGCATTCGGGGCAAAGTTATCTCAATGATTTTTCAAGAACCGATGACTAGCTTGTCTCCGGTGCATACAGTAGGTTCGCAGATTGTCGAAGCTATTTTGTTGCACCGCACCAGCAACAAAAGTGAGGCTAAAAGTATTGCCCTAGACATGATTGAACGAGTAGGCATCGCTAACCCAAAACAGCGTTTTAACGAATACCCGCATCAACTGTCTGGAGGTATGCGTCAGCGCATTATGATTGCTATGGCGCTGTCGTGCAATCCATCAATTTTGATTGCTGATGAGCCTACAACTGCGCTAGATGTTACGGTACAAGCGCAGATTCTCGAGCTACTGCAAGAACTGCAAGCCCAATATGGCATGGCGATTATCTTCATCACTCACAACTTGGGTGTGATTGCTGAAATTGCCGACGAAGTGAACGTGATGTACCTAGGGCGCATTGTTGAACACGGTACAACGCGGCAAGTTTTCAAAAACCCGCAGCATCCGTACACGCAAAAACTGCTGGCATCGCTCCCCAAAATGGGCCGCGGACGCATGTCGCGCTTAGATGCTATTGATGGTAATGTACCCGTGCCGATTAACCTACCTGCACAATGCGGGTTTTACTCCCGTTGTGAGCTTGCTATTCAAGGACAGTGTGACATTGCCGTTCCTGAGTTACATCACCTAGGTGATGGGCATGTGGTGCGCTGCGTGCTCGCTCAAGATAGGGTTGCTTCTCAAGATGCCATGCCTACGCAAGATAAAGAGGTGGCTCATGCCTGAAACTCTGATGGAGAAACCTGAGGTACAAGAAACACTAAAAGAAGCCATCCTGGAAGTCAAAAACCTTAAAAAGTATTTCCCGATTGAAAAAGGCTTTTTAAGGCGCGTGCAAGGTCATGTTAAAGCAGTTGATGACATTAGTTTTACCATCTACGAAGGTGAAACCTTTGGCTTGGTAGGTGAGTCGGGCAGTGGGAAAACAACCTTGGGGCGCTGCATCGTAAGGGCTATGACGGCTAGCTCAGGTGAAATC
>JBCCBI010000278.1:0-7582 GCA_039034155.1 Deinococcota bacterium
CCCCGCTGGGCGGGCTATTTTGGCCCAACCCCCTGGCTCACTGGGCGGGCGTATGCGCATTACCGAGCAAGGTGAAGCACTAAGTGAACGCTATACCGACCCTGATTTGGCGCACCGTCACTTAGAACAAGTGACCCATGCGTTTATTTTATCGTCCGCTCGGGATGCTAAAGGTGCTGCCACCTCTGTACCCAATACATACAGAGAAGTCATCACCGAAGCTTCCCACAAAGCTCGCGACTACTACCGAGCGTTGCTAGAAGCAGACGGTTTTTTAGACCTCTACCACACGGTCACACCTATTGAGGAAATTAGCCGTTTACACATTGGCTCGAGGCCGACTCGGCGCAAAGGTGAGCGCTCTTTGGGCAACTTGCGTGCCATTCCTTGGGTGTTTTCCTGGACCCAGTGCCGCGCCAACTTACCCGGTTGGTACGGTCTCGGCAGCGGCTTTGCCGGTCTGGACATGCCCCTGTTACAAGAGATGTACCAAAACTGGCCGTTTTTTAACACTGTCATTGACTTTGCCCAAATGAGTCTTGCCAAAGCGGATATGAGCGTGTTTAAGAGTTATTTTAGGTTGGTGCCAGACCATCTTTATGACCAGTTTTGGCCGCAGATTTCGGCAGAGTTTGCCCTTAGCATCAAGACTGTTCAGGCGATTACCGGCAGTGACCTACTCGAGAAAGACGTAACTCTAAGACGCGGCATTGAACTCCGTAACCCCTACGTTGATCCGCTTTCCTACTTACAAGTTGAACTTTTGCAGCGTTTGCGGGCTGGGCAGGTTGAGGCAGACAAGCTCGAGTACGCTGTGCTAGTGAGTCTTTTAGGCATTTCTGCCGGAATGCGCAACACGGGTTAATCGTCACAATCAGTCCATCATTTCCTCATCAACTAAACATCAACTTAATGTGGGGTAGAAATCACTACACCAATTTTCATACACGCGGTATAGGATGGCGGCAATGTCGCCGTTCTAACATTGAGGACGTTAAATTAGAGCAGGTTAAGTTAGAGGATATTGAGTTGAGTTCCCTCGCCAGTTTTTAAGAGACACAACCTCAATCTTTAGAACACATCATCAGATAGTAGATGCTGCTAGCGTCATGGTTAGCGACATCTCTATTCATGCGCCCAGATTTTTGAGGAGACGAACAAACACAACTATGGACTTGTTACTAAGTGGCGGTATTGTGCTGCTGGCAATTTTGCTGGTGTCGGTGTTTGCGCTGTATCGTTTTATTGAACACATTATCCGCTTGTCACGCGAACGCTTGGATTCAGACGCGCTGATGAATCAGGTAAATACCGCTGTGCGTGACCGTGATTTGGATACAGCGCTAGAAGCGTGTGACTACTACGGCGGCCCTATAGCGCGCGTGCTCGGTGCTGCCTTAACCCGACTGCCTTACGGCCGAGCGGCGGTGGAAGCTGCCTTTCAAGAAGCCACGCTCGAGGAAGAACAGTACCTCGCCAAAGGCTTGCGGGGACTCGCCACCGTCGCTCAAATTGCCCCGCTTATGGGCTTACTTGGCACGGTCACGGGTATGATTATCGCCTTCCAAGAAATTTCGGTACAGGGAACAGGCAACCCGGCTGCGCTAGCGGATGGCATCGGGCAAGCCCTAGTTACCACAGCAGCTGGGCTCATCGTGGCGATTCCCACGCTGATTGGTCACAATTACTTAGCAGGTCGGGTCGATAACATCTTGCTAGATATTGACCGCCGCCGCGAAGAACTTATGGGCAATGTGGTCGAGGTTGTCGCTGCCCGCCGCGATAACCGTGAGCGTAAACCCACGCCACAACCGGTCAGCCGCTAAAGGGTATTAGATGAGAAGCTCATCGCGCCGCAACACCCGTTCTAGTAGCCGCCGCAGTCGTGCCAGCTTGGCACTTGACCTCACGCCAATGGTGGACGTGGTGTTTTTGCTGATTATCTTTTTTATGGTGTCAACCACGTTTATTACGCTCGAGTCCGGCCTGCCCATCGACCTCCCCCAAGCCCAAACCGCCCAAGTACAAAGTTCTGAATTACCTACAGTATCTATTACAGGGGATGAAGGCATCTTTGTGCAAGGCAACGCCGTAAGCTTGGAGCAACTTCAAACGGCATTACAACCCTTAATTGCCAGCGGGCAAACCGTGGTGGTGCTCCGCGCTGATCAGTCCGTGCGGCACGGCTTAAGCGTCCAGGTGATGGATGAAATCCGTCAAGCTGGCGCGCAGCGTATTGCGATTGCTACAGGTGGGCAGTAGGTAGTTCATGATGGGGTCTCGAGCACTTTACACGTTTGAAAGGATAGTCGCGTGCTAGCACTTTGGCAAAATCCAGACCGCAGGCGGGCAGCGTTGCTGTCGTTTATTCTTCATGCCCTTGTGTTGTGGGGGTTCATCTCACTTTACAGGGCGCCACAGCGCCCACCACAAGAAAGTTTTATCGTCATTGATGTCGGCACGCCTCAGCGAGCAGCCGTCACTACCCAAGCACCTAGTGCCACTGCCGACGCACCCCAAGCTGCCGTGCCCGAGGTTGCTGACACCGAAACTGGTCTGCCCAGTGAAACACCTGCCCTAGCGGACACACAACCGCTCGAGTCCACGCCAGTAACAGAGCCAGCACCTGAGCCCCAACCTATCGCCGAGACGCCCGTTGAAACACCTATTGAAACACCACCTGTCACGCCAGCTCCTGAACCTGTAGCGGAAACGCCCCCCGTCACAGCGGAACCCGTTACCGACCCCACACCTCCAGAGCCGGTAGCTGCCACACCACCGCAAGCTGCACCTGCACCTACAAACGTTCCAGAAATTACCGACACTGCTGAGGTAAGCACAACATCTCTTCCTGAAGTTGAAACGCCTGTAGTTGAGACTAACGAACCCTTAACCCGTAGCTTGCCAATTCCTGAAGTCACCAGTGAGGTGACGGACGCCCAAACCGTCAGCCTCACGCCAACGGTGAACGTGGCGGCAGAAACAGCCATTCCTAACCCCCAACCGCAAGTGACCATCACGCCAGAGCGCACCGTGCCAACCCCGCAGACTGCCGTGGCTGTTCAACCCGCCGTGGCTGTGCCCGTACCAAGCACTAGCGTGACCGTCAACCCGCAATCGCTTACCGCACAACCTGTAGCAACATCTGAGGTTGTTCCTGAAACACCCACGACATCCTCAACAACAGCATCAACCTCGACACCCACAACACCTGTAGATGCTGATGCAGGCAGCGTGGCCGCCGTGCCAAGTCGCGAAACACCTTCTAACGTTGATAACAACTTGCCTCAAGGCGGCAGTAGCGATGCCAGTGGGCAAACCACAAGTCAACCAGAGGCTAGCCTCGAGAACACGGGTCTCGCCACCAGCCCAGACGGTGGC
Organism: Deinococcota bacterium; assembly: GCA_039034155.1. Taxonomy (GTDB): domain Bacteria; phylum Deinococcota; class Deinococci; order Deinococcales; family Trueperaceae; genus JBCCBI01. The sequence continues at coordinate 3,382 of JBCCBI010000278.1, forward strand.
GAGGGTACGGGCAGCCCGGCACCTGCTAGCTTTGAACCCTTCCGCGACACTCGGCAGCGCCCGCTTATGGTCATTTTGGACAACGTCTTTGGCTACCCACAGTCGGGGCTGTTAGAGGCGTCCGCTATTTACGAACTGCCTGTCGAAGGTGGTGTGACTCGGCTTATGGCCAGCTTTGACCGCATTGATCCCTCGCGTGTGGGGCCCATTCGCAGCGCTCGAGACTACTTTGTGGATTTGGCCCAAGCAGGTAATGGCGTTTTGGTACACGCAGGTGGCTCACCAGGTGCACTGCAAGCCATTGAAACCCGCAGTGCCAGCACGCTGGACGCACTACAAGACGACGCAGCTACCCTCTTTTCGCGTAGCTCGGGCAGTGCGCCTTACAACCTCTACTCGCAGGGAAACGCCCTACGTAGCGCTATCAACCGCCTTAATTTAGGCACCCAGCGTGACCTCAACACAAATCTATACATTCCATCTGAAGACGCAATTGAGGTTAGCGGCATGTCCGCCAGCTACGGTGCTATTTATGGCACGGGCTTTCGCTATATTGCCGAGGTCAACCAATACCGTTGGCAACGCGATGGCAGCGACGCAACCGATGCCTCTGGTCAAGCTGTGTTGGTCGATGCGGTGCTGCTTGCCCGCATTAGCGCCACACCTTATCCAGATGATCCCGAAGGGCGGTTGTATATTCCTATGTCATCAGGTGAAGCAACTTTGTTTTTACGCGGTCGGCAAATTCCCGGCCGTTGGCAGTTAAGCTCTGGCGTCAGTTTTCAAAGTGATGCTGGCGAGGTCATCGACCTAGCGCCGTTTAAGCATTGGGTTGTGTTTGCACCCACATATTCACAAGTACAGGTATTTTAGGTGCGCACCCTGCAAGAACAAGGCGATATTGATAGGTTACTCGAGCACTCTGAGCGCGAACCCGTCATCCTGTTTAAACACAGTGCAACATGTCCAATTAGCGCGTTTGCCCACAAGCAACTGGAGGAGCTCGAGGACACTGTGCCTATTTACAAACTCACCGTACAACGTACTAGGGCACTTTCTAACAGTATCGCTGAAGACTTTGAGGTCCAGCATCAAACACCCCAAGCCATTGTGATTTTAGCCCGCGAGGTTCAGTTTGACAGCTCTCATGGGGATGTTAGTGAGCACATCCTCAAACCTGTTTTAGACAAGCTACGCCAGTAAACGAATTATTCTGCTGATGTGCGCCCCAACTCGCGGCGTATGTCTGGCACGTGTTTGATGACAATCATACTGCTGATGAGAGCAACAGCTACAGCTGTGAGCGTGCGCTGTTCTAAAGGTACGCCTGCTTGGGTTTGCACAGCGTAAACCACAACTGGAAAGAAACAGGCGGCAAGGCTCGAGCCAACCCCTACCTTCCGCGTTAACAAAATAAGCGCCACCAGTAGCAGTGAGCTATACAATCCACCCAGCGGAAACAGCGGCAAGCTCATCCCAATTGCCGTCGTGAGTGCCTTGCCACCACGAAAATCAACAAAGACAGACGCCACATGACCGAGCACCGCCGCAACCCCTGCCGCTAAGGGCATAATTGTTGCGATAAGTGGATCAGGCTGACTCACACTGACCATCAAAAGACCCACTACACTTGCAAGAGCCCCTTTGCCAAGGTCACTTAGCAGCACCGCTGCGCCCGCCCACCAACCTATATTGCGCGCAGCGTTCATCGCACCCATATTGCCGGAGCCAACCTCAAAAATGTTTTTACCTTGCGTGCGGGCAATTAAGGCAGCACTTGGAATACTCCCAAGCAAGTAGCCAATGCCCAGCGCTGCCAACACACCTAACATCAGTATTGGTTTACAAGTTGATAGGGAAAACTTTGATGCCTCTTAAAGCGCATCTTACTGTTTGGCAATCACATGCTCATCGGCAGCGAATTCATCTCTAGACATTGATGGCGCATCATCTTGAGCTACATTATCTTGGATTACATTATTTTTAATTACGTTGATGGGTGCTGCTGGTGCATCTTTTATGAGACTTGGCTTGATGCTTTTTTGGGTACGTAAAATGCCCGTCAAACTCTCGAGCGGTTGCACGTGATACGCCAAATAACGAGCTAATAGCGACCACTGAAACGGCGTTACGACAAAGGGTTCAGCAAGAGTTGCTTTGGCGGTTTGTTGGAGGATGGCGCGAAGTTGAGTGTACTCTGGTGGCTCGAGCCACAACCCTCCGTGCCGTTTATAGGTTTGCTGACAAGCGTCACAAAGTAGCGACCCAGCAGCAATATCCAGATAAACACGCGCGTCAGGTGTTTTTGCTGCACGCCCACAACCACCACACTTACTCACACGCGGCGCTAAGCCTGCTTGTCCTAACAACTTCCAACTCATCACCAAAGCAACGTTACTTGGTTCAGAGTGCTGCACTAAACCGCGCAGAGCACTTGCCAAGTAGGTATACATCTGCTCGCCGGGGTGAACATCTGCCGTAAGTTGGTCAGTGAGTTCAGCCAGCAAATGCGCGTAAGGGTAAACATCTGGCTGGGTGAGTCCTGGCAGCGCGCCGTTGAGTTGTACCTGCGTGATGATAACTAAACTGTCATCTCGATTTTGATAATAATGTTGCACAGTAACGTCATGAAATAAACTCAACTTCCCCAAATGTCCGCCGATGCGCTTGCCTTTTTTAGCAATCCCACGCCATTTACCATCTTCACTAAGAAGCGTCACCACCACATCCCCACTGGGCAAGGCTTTACGCCTCAAAATGATGCCTTCGCGAATGTGGTAACGGCTGCGCACATGGTTATTTTAACATTTAACAATGCAGGTTGAGGTGATGATCTCAGCTTAACAATGACCTTGAGATGATGTCCCTTAAATGGCTATTTTTTTAGGCTAGATGATCGTACTCGTCTTCGATATCATCCAATCCTAAAGCAAAGGATGCTCCCAACTCCATAATTAGCAGAGCTTAGCAAGCTACAATTGACCCATGCCCAGAGAGTCCCTTGCGTCTAAACGTACGCGTGCAGTTGCCATCCTCGAGCAACTTCGGCAAGATTTCCCAGAAGCCAAAACTGAACTTAGCTTTAGAACGCCTTTTCAGCTACTTATCTCGACCATTCTGTCAGCCCAAGCAACCGACGTAAGCGTGAACGCAGCTACGCCGCCTATGTTTGCGCAATTTCCAGATGCTAGCGCAATGGCCAAGACAACACCAGAGGTGCTCGAGCCATTTATTAGAACCATTGGCCTCTACCGCAACAAAGCCAAAAACTGTGTCGCTGCTGCCCAAAAACTTGTTAGCGACTACGGCGGCGAGGTTCCCAACGACTTTGATGCTTTAGTAACCTTGCCCGGTGTTGGCCGCAAAACAGCCAACGTAGTGCTCGCTAGTGCGTTTGGCAGGCCGGCAATTGCCGTAGACACGCACGTGGGCAGGCTTGCCAGACGCATGAAGTTATCCAAGCATGACAACCCAGACAAAGTTGAGGCTGACCTCGAGAAACTTTTACCCGAAGAAGACTGGATTTTTGCCCATCATGCGCTTATTTTACACGGCCGGCGGGTCTGTAACGCCCGCACCCCTAAATGCTCAGAGTGCTCTGTTTGCGAGCTTTGTCCAAGTTGTGCTGTGCCATCGTAGTCACAGCTGAATGCCACCCATCTCGATGTTAAGTACCTCCAAGTTGAAACACAATAGTATCAAACTCAGCAGCGCCCATCCTTAACCGCTAAACGCTATCTGAAAACTGCGGTTTCCAGATAGGAGGTACTTACATCTATAGCCAGCCATCTCGTATGCTGGCAGCTCATCTGAGGGTAGCGAAATAACCTCTTGAAGACCTTCACCCATTCTTGACACAATCTACAGGCTAGCTTTTTAGGATGCGTGCCGGAACATCTTGTTACGATTCTTACATTTTGTTTATTCCCATCTTCAGGAGGTCAACACCACATTATTTAGATAAATTTTTTAGAACAACGCACTTACAAGTCATTTTTCAAATGGTAGCTACCACGCCAATACAACAGCCTCTACCTTATGACCACCTAGTGTGATGTCTTTGACACCTGTGTTTTTATTAAAGTGGCTCGAGCCTTCCTAATAAACCTTTTCACGGACACGTTTTCTCGTTACTTTATGCACAAAAGTGTCAATACCTGCTCTAGGCTGAGGTCTTCACAGTTTGTATTACCCTCTGCCA
>JBCCBI010000279.1:0-7562 GCA_039034155.1 Deinococcota bacterium
CTATAGCAACACCACGACCCAATGATACAGACGTGTTAGCTGCTGAAATCTCCCTTTCTCCCTGTCACCCCTTCCCCCTTTCTAGAACGCAACATCACCTGTTAGATAGCTGTAACAACATCTTGTGAAACTGCTATTAGTTAAGCTGAATGTGATAAGCGTATAGGGGAGACCTTGTCTTATCAAAACGTACCTGATTCACGTCTTATGTCATTTGCCTTGTGATGTGTTACGTGATATTGCCTGACGGCTACATCATCAAGCCACGATGCCAAGTTCTTTAAACGCTTTGGTTGCACCATCTAAGTTCGTAAGGTTCATGCTGGCATAATTCGGTGAAAAGATGACGCCCCCGCCGCCTGCTTTATAGGTCGCAAGCACACTTTGATAGACAATCTCTGGCGTACATTTGGCTTGGTCGGGGTGAACCCTGGGAGCATCTACGCCCAATCCCATATAAACCGGAATTTGCCTATCCACGCCGCGCACAGCATCCTGACATTGCCCGTAAACGTAGGTCTCAGGATTCATACCTGTTTGCATCAAACTTTGCCAAGGGGCTTCATCGAGTCCTAAAAACTGGTACATCAATGGGTTAAATAGGTCAGGGGAGACGTCTTTGAGTAAACTGGCGTGCCATTGCTTCATTTCCCGTTGGTAAATTTCACCAGCTTGGTGTTGATAGGTAATCGGCTTTACCCAGTCAGCATAACGAACTTGCTCTGCCCACGGCCACTGTGCTTTGCGCAGCAGGCTAAAGTGATTGCGGTTCCAGACGTTTAAGCCAAACTGCAAGTTGGGGTTAATCCATTTCACGAGGCCGTAGAGTTCGCGGTCGAGGTCTTTGTTGCGCTCGAGCCAAAACTTCTCCCAGACAAACACCTCGGGGTTAGCCAGTAATACACGCAAAACCTCAACCAGCGCACCATCGTGAGCATTGGCTTCGGAGGTACGTATGTCACTAACAACCTCAACTACTTCACGAAATGCCTTTTTAGTCAGCTCAACGTTGATGCCTTGTTGGGTTGCTTCTCCTGCACTGGCAGGGCTAAAATCCCCCGGCGCACCACCTGCAAAAACTTGGTCAAGCGGGCTGCGCCGTTCGTTGCACCACATGATGCCGGTAAGCTCATAGTTGCGGCACTGGTCTTCGATGATGCCGTGAATCCAGCGGCGGTAGTTGGGTTCGCTGATGCTGGGTTCACTGCCAATGCGCCCATAACAATCCACCTCTAAGCATTGGGGCATGTTAGGGATATTGACGCTGCTGGCTGAACCGTGTCCGGCGTACTTAAAAAACGGCTCCATCAGCTCGACATAAACCTGTATACCCCGCGCTTTGGCCGCTGGAATGACCATGTTGAGGATGTCTTTACCGGCCATCTGCGGGTCTTTGCTGCGGAAGTCTTTAATTAAAGTATTTGTGTAGTACTCCGGGTGCGGCTCAAAATAGGCTCCGCCTTGGAGTGCCATAGGCTCAGGGATGCCGTGATCGGGAAAGCCGTCCAGCTCATGGGAAATGCTGCGCCCAACTTTAAGCCCTAACCACGACACCGTGCCGATGAACAAGGTGTTCACGCTCGCGCGCGTTTGTAAGGTCTCGAGGACGTCCTCCACACCTTCATCAATAAAACTGATGGGGCTAATTTGAATGCCAATAAGTGAGTCTGTACTCATCGACTAGTTGTCTTGGCGAGTAAGCAAGTCGGTGACAACCTCATCGACAACGCCAAAAAAGCAGCACCACTGGCCGGCGAGTACGGATGGCCTCGAGCGTAACCCAAACACCACGCCATCCTGCGGGGCACGCAGTTCGCTGATGACCTCACCGTAGAGGTTGTAGATGCTGCCAAGCAGCGTGTCTTTTTGAAGCATGGTTTCAAACTCGAGTGTCTCACTTCCTACAAACATGCCCGTTTCAGGTGCAAGTAAGGCAATTTGATGCCCCTGTTGCCACTGCGAACAATACGTCGTCTCACCAGAAGTCATCTTGTAATGCTTCATGACGTTCAAGTAGCTATCTGCCAAATCGCGGGCGATAGTATGGAAATCTTTGGTGAGCGTGCGGCAGTTCCCCCCCAGTTCCACAGTGATGCCACCTTTGCCGAGTGCGCCCATCTTAGAACTAGGATTACCGCCACCTGTTGGACTTGCAAACACAAGCGGCCAATGGTCGCCCATTGCGGCAGCTAGTTCCATACTGGCTGCGTTATTCGACGCAAAAATCATGTGGGCGAGGTAGGAGTGCTCACCACCTGAATGAATGGCAATTTGTAGGTCACAAGTATCCTGCATTGCTGTCCAGTGAGCGTGGGCAGCGCGTTCAGTTGGGTAGCCGCCATCGCGGCCAGGGTAGACGCGGTTCATGTCATAGCTGAAGGTGTCAAGTGGATCGCCGCGTGTACCAGCGGTAAACGCACCCACGTTCATAACTGGACAGGCTACAACTGTGCCGCTGAGGGTGCTCACATCAATTGATTGTAAGGCTAGAAAAATTGAAAATGGGCCTTCTGGCTCATCACCGTGAGTGGCACCGTTGAGCCACAGGATCGGGCCGTCATTTGCGCCATGGTAGATGATGATGGGAATTTCCTGTGCTTGCCCGCCCATGCTTGCACCCACTGGGATTGCACCTTTGATTACAACACCCTGAGGATGTTCCCCACGATCCACCGTCACATTGCCAACTGTTAACTTTTGCATGCTGTTTGTCTCCTTAGGATGAATGCGTTCACGCAAGATACTGACAAAATTCTACAAATGTCTGCTGCTAAGGTCAAAGTTTGAACTTAAAGCAATCGCAACTAAACTGAACTTAACTTCTAAAAATGAGGTAAGAAAGCATGCGCTGTTGAGCATACGATTAACCTTACTTGTGATTGAACTTGTACCACAGAAGATGAAGGCGACCAAATCATTACATTGGTCACCTTCAATGAAGAGATGAGAGTTACCTATCTTTGGATCGTGTGCTGAATGAGCATTGGTGATACAGGACGATTTACCTTTTTACCTTGGCGGCTTTACTAGCGCCAACTTTAGTGACGACCGAGGGCGTATCTAAACGCTCAGACAAGTGAGCTTGCAGCGAGTCCAACACAACCTCACTCGAGACAGGCTCAGTTTCGGGTGCGTCTGCCCAGTACTGTTGCATCATTTTGCCAGCTTCCATAATGTGGTCGTGCAACAGAGCTTTAGCTGCGTCAACGTTTTTGGCTTCGATAGCCTCAATGATATCTGGGTGGTTGCCAATGACTTGGTCAAGGCTGCGGTAAATTTTGTGGCGCGTGTACAAGCAACGTTTCACGCCCATCTCTAAAGGGCTCCAAGTATGTTTGAGTAGACTATGGCCAGGCGCTTCAATGATAATACGGTGGAAACTTAGGTCAAGCTCAACCAACCCGTCGTTATCTTGGGCTAGGGCGGCATCGTGCATATCATCAACCACGTTACGCAACTTTTGGGTTGTGGTTATCAAGATGGCATCGATATTAGGTGCATCATCACTCACATCAATTGAACTGGGCTCGAGGAGTTGTTCAACGGCAAATTGCTCGAGCGCCTTACGCAGCGAATACAGCTCACTTAAGTACGTAGGCGTAAGTGAGGTCACAACCGACCCTTTGTACGGCACCGTGCGAATGAGGTTTTCTTGCTCGAGCTGTCCTAAAGCCTCACGTAACGGACCCCGGCTAATGCCTAGACGTTCAGCAACATGGGCTTGGTTGAGTTCAATGCCGGCTGGCAGCGTCCCTTTGACGATGGCCTCACGCAAGAGCGACACAACGTTATCGCGTAGCGTGCGGGTGTGCAGGGTTTGGAGCGGTTGCCAGTGGTCCATAGTTACCTTCTTTCGATGTAGTCTTTAATCAGCGCAGTCCCTAAAAGGATTTCGGGATAGGGATCAAAAATTGGTTTAACCACTTGTCAACAGTTGACAAGTTAAAGTTGAGCTAGTTTAGCATCAATTGTGATGTTTATTAGGAGGTGAATCTAGCATGGCGTTGAATCCAAAGGTAAAGCCCTTTTATAAATGAAGTTCACTAACTTATATGGCTTGTCAGCTAACTTTAGCAGTACTTTCTCGAATCACAAACTCCGGCTTAAGCAAACGATGTTTAACAGGTCGACTAGGATTTTGAACACGTTCAACAAGGTATTTGATGCTTTCACGGCCTAGCTCATCAAAATCTTGAGCGACTGTGGTTAGGGAAGGACTTACATAGGCAGCATGAGCAGCATCGTCGTAGCCTACAATGGATACATCTTCAGGTACATTTAATCCTCGTTCTGCAATGGCTTTCATAGCACCTACAGCCATGGAGTCGTTGGCAACAAGCACAGCTGTAAATGTGTCATCTAGTGCTAGTAGGTTGAGGGTTGCGGTATAGCCACTTTTGTAGGTGTAGTCACCTATTTCGACTAAATGTGGCTCGAGCCCAACCTCATCAGCTAGCTCGAGCCACATCTGATGCCTTTCAGTAGCGTCAATATCATTAAGTGGCCCGCGTATTTCAGCAATGCGCATGTGACCTAAATCTACAAGATGCTCAACAGCTAAACGCGCACCATGTCGGTGATCGTAAGACACTGCAGGACCCTTAAACCCATGCGGTTGACCTAAAAACACATAGGGAATAGTTTTTTGAAGCTGCTCAGGAATGTTGCCGCCTAGCTTGTTGTGAACATCAATAAAAATGATGCCATCAATCAAACGTGACACAATACTGTTGAGTGCCTCAGTTACTTCTTCTTCAGGACTCATCGCAAAACTCAGGTGATAGCCTAAATCTTGTGAGGCTGTCACCATACCTGTAAAAGGACCCTGAAATTTAAAAGGACTGTTGCCAAAGGTAATAATTTCTAACGTGTTGGACGTGCGTGTGTGCAACATCTGTGCAGCTCGGTTGGGGACATAGCCGAGTTTGTCCACCGCAGCACTAACCAGCGTGCGGCTTTTGTCCGAAATATAGCCTTGATTATTGATGACCCTCGAGACAGTCTGGGCAGATACGCCTGCTTCTTTAGCCACGTCATAAACGGTGACACGCTTGCTAACGTTTGCTTTGGCAGGCCTAGACATGCTTACTATCTTAACGTGTTTGCCTCAGTTAAGACTTGTGTGAGGTGCGGTTTGCGCAACGTGGGACTTGTGTGCTGCTTCGCAATTCTGTATAGTGACTTTGCAACCCCGTGTTTTAAGTATCGAGTAGACGTCTTGTTGATGTCGCACATAGGTGTGATGATTTTGAACCAGACGTCATTCTGTTAGCGCTAACAGAACTCTCTAAACCCTCACCAGAGCCTTAGGGAGGCGTTGGGATTACCTCAATCTGTTATCGCTAACATACCGTCTTGAACACGAAGTTGCGTGTTTGAAATGCTAAGATGAGGTCGTCGTTTAAACCTGGTGTAATGTTCACTGAGTGAACGTTGTAAGCGGTAGTTGCTGTCGTGTATACATTTGCTGCATGTGCTAGAGGAGGAAACAGAAGTTATGAAGTTATTCATCATAAATAAATTGATATTGGTATGTCTGAGCGCGTTATTTGTCTCAACTACTGCGTTAGCTCAGTACAACGAAGCTCCTATGCTTGCTGAGCTGGTTGCCGCAGGAGAGTTACCCCCGGTAGAAGAGCGTTTGCCAGCGAATCCTCGAGTCTTTCCTGTATTTGAAGAAATTGGCACTTACGGTGGCACCTTGCGCCGTGCTTACAAAGGTGCCAGTGACCGCTGGGGACCTACCAAGTTGCTCGAGGAACGCATTGTTGAAATGGTGCAACTCGACCCCGACACTATTGAACTAGTTCCCGGCTATGTTGATGATTTTGTGATTAGTGAAGACGCGTCTGAGTTTACCTTTACGCTTATGGAAGGTCTCAAGTGGTCAGATGGCGCGCCGATTACCACCAGAGATGTCCAATTTTGGTACGAAGATATTTTCCTCAATGGAGAATTGACACCTAACATTAGTGAGCTTTATACGGTAGATAGTGAAGTTATGACTGTCGAGATTATGGATGAGCGCACGTTCACTGTTAAATTTGTAGGACCTTATCCGCTTTTCCCTGAAATTTTGGCTAAAGAAAGCACAGGCGCGCCCGGCCTTGACCGTCCTGGCTTTATTCAACCGTTTCACTATTTACAGGATTTTCACCCAACCTATGCAGAGGCCGACGCCCTACAAGCTTCTATTGAGCAGTACGGTGCGGAAGACTGGACGGGCTTATGGGATTCTAATGGTGCTATTCAAGCGTGGTGGTTTAACCCAGATTTACCGGTGATTACGCCGTGGCGCATTGCAGTACCGCCACCTGCGGACATAGTGGTGATGGAACGCAACCCCTACTACTACGGTGTTGACGCTGAAGGCAATCAGCTTCCCTATATTGACTTCATTGAGCACCGCTTTTTTGAAGCCAACGAAGCGTTCAACCTCATGATTATTCAGGGCGAAATTGACGCCCAAGCGCGGCACGTCAATGCGGGTGATTTTACGCTTTATAAAGAAAACGAAGCCAACGGTAACTACCGGGTGGTGACCTGGCGCGGTGCGGGTACAACCTCACTTTTTCCAAATTACAACGTTCAAGACGACGTTCTAGCTAATCTTTACGAAGACATGCGTTTCCGCGAGGCTTTAAATATTGCTATTGACCGCATCGCGATTAATGAACTCGTCTTTTCAGGTCTGGCGGAGCCTAGACAAGCTAGCCCTATTTCTGGGTCACCTTATTTTGATGCTGACTATGAGCAGCAGTGGGTTGAGTACAGCCCAGACAGAGCCAATGAACTCCTTAATGACATGGGGCTGACTGAACGCGATGGTGATGGTTTCCGCTTGCGTTCTGATGGCGAGCGTCTAAGTATTGTTGTGGAAAGTCGCTCGGAAAGTGACGCGCTGGAACTCATTAGCGCGTATTGGGCAGATATTGGTATTGAAGCCTTGATACGCGTGATGGAGCGTTCTTTATTTGAAGAGCGCCGCGCCAACAACGAGCAAGATATGTACTTTGGCGGGCTCGACCGTAGCTCGGTTGTTTCTGCTGATCCAAGACGTTATTTGGGTTGGGAAACAGGCCTCAACGAATTTTACAAGTGGTATAACTCGGCGGGTGAAAATGGCATAGAGCCGCCTGCCAACCACCCTATTCGCGACGCTTGGGCCGCTTGGGATAGTGCCAAATCTGCTGCCTCAATTGAAGACGCACGGGCTGCTGTGCAAGACTTGATTAGCGTCAATAGAGACAATAATTGGTACATCGGCATTGTGGGTGAAGAGCCTAGTATCTACATCGTGAACAGCGACTTACGTAATTTCCCGAGTGGCTTTACCAGTGATGATGCTGTACGTAGTCCTGGCAATGGCGTGCCGCATCAGTGGTTTTTTGCAAATTAGGTTAGTAATGCGTGCTCGAGCAACACCTTGCTAGCTCGAGACTCGAGGTGTACAACATATCTTGCAGCGATCTGCTCCCCGTGCTGGACCAACTGGCGCACGAGGCTTTGGCCCTGTGGGACGTGCCAGCGGATGCCCGCGCGATCCGGATCAATGTCTCGGA
>JBCCBI010000280.1:0-7518 GCA_039034155.1 Deinococcota bacterium
ACTGACTCGCGGCCCAGGCAAAGTTATTTTCAAATTCCTCGATAATATAGCCCATCGTACCGACAACGGGAACATCGGTGAGGGCAAGTATCTCGAGCGGGATACTTTCTAATGCAACAACACGTTGTGGACTCTGGGGTACACAAACACTTTCTACAATAAAGTCGCTTTCAAACAGCCTGAGGCCGTCGGCGCAGTTCTGCGCGTAGCTGAAGCTAAAAATACTAAGGCCTAGTAAAAGGATAAATCTGCCTAAAACAACGCGTCTTTTCATGCTTTCCCCCAAAAATTGATAAGTCAAATCCCAGGTGTAACTCGTTTACGACAGGTATGCCGCGCCTACTCCGACGCTTGTTCGATAGCCTCTACTGCCCTGCTAATGGTGTACAAAGTGCTGTCATAATCAAACCCGCCTATGGGCGGCATAATGTAAGCATTGCCCGCTTGAACAGCAGGAACGGCTTGCCATAAAGGGCTCGAGAGAATCTCTTCATAACCCTCAACGGCTTCGTCATCAAACAAGAGCAAAAATATATGGTCGGCAGTAAGGTCGGGGATTTGCTCGCCAGTAATCTCGAGCCATCTTTCTGGTGGCGGCATAAGCTCGGTGAGGTTATCAGGAGGTGCAATCTGGCAGTCAATATAAAGCCAACGGGTATCACCAGCAGGTTTCATACCCTCACGTCCAGTAGCTGGTTGCCCCACACTCTGCATCCACGGTGAAGTGGCATAAAACGTGATGTGGACAGCAGATTCGTTGCCAATAGCCTGTTGAAGTGGGGCGCACGCAGCGGCTAAGTCTTGCTCAAAAGTCTCGAGCTTGCTGTTAACTTCATCTTCCATATCAAACACACGGCCTAAATCCAAAGCAGCTTCTTGCCAGTACACAAAGGCATTGTCTGCAAAGGTAATGGTAGGTGCTATTTGACTGAGTTGGGCATAAGCTGTAGCAGGATCACCGGAGGCGGGAAATTGCAAGTGCCCCGGCGCAATAATGAGGTCAGGGTCTAGGGCTAGCACACGCTCGTAATTAAGATCCCCTGAAGCCGATTCAAGGACATCTGGAATATCAGTAAAAGCCTCAGCTAAACTTGGAATGTCGCTAAGTCCGGGGTAGTAATCTGCGCCAACTATGTTGAGATCAAGTAGTAGGGCAGTTTGCAGTGCTTGTGCGTCTGCAAAAACACGCTGGGGGTTTTTAGGAATTTCAACCTCACCATATTCATGCCTTACAACGACTGTTTCGCCTCGATCCTCAACGACCTCAATCATGGTGGGTGCGGGGACAAATTGGGGAAAGCCGGGGACTTGGTAGCTGTTATTGGACGCGTTGGTTGTCTCTTGTGCATTCGCAATTATCAGTGCAGCCACAGAGCCCACTAACAAGGTTAACGTCAAAAATTTCTTCATCACTGTCCCTTTCTGTATCTAAGAGCTAGTTCTAGGCGGAGTTTTTGAATGCAACCATGTTGGGTACGACCTTGTATTGCTGCAAGGCAGCTTTGCGTGCGCCATTATGTGGCAACACCAGCCTGAGCTTGACCAGGCTCTGCAACACCAACGTTGGCTCGAGCAGCTTCACCAAAGGCAGACACAATCAACGGGCAATTTAGGCATGGGTGCTTCATGACCATGACGGGTAAATCAAACGCTGGACAGAGTATTTCTGTCGTCATGACCTCATTGGCAGTACCAAGTGCCACCACGCGCCCAGCACACAAAATAAGCACGCGGTCAGCGTATTGGGCAGCTAAGTTGAGGTCGTGGAGTACCGCTAACACGCCTGTACCTTCTGCTGCAAACTGTTTGGCAACCTGCAAACTATGGTGCTGATGCGCTAGGTCGAGGTTATTCGTGGGTTCATCTAAAAACAAATAACGATGACCTGTCTCAGGTAGCTCCCAAACCTGACTGAGAATGCGCGCCAGTTGTACCCGTTGCCGCTCCCCGCCCGATAAACTCGGATACTGTCGATGCGCAAAGTGCAACATGCTGTTGCGGGCTAAGGCGTCTTGGCTAATTTGGGCGTTGCGCGCGTTAGGTGTTTCGTGAGGGTTACGACCCATCAGGGCAACCTCATACACGGTAAATGGGAATGAGAGAGTTGAGGTTTGTGGTAGCAGTGCGCGGCGTTTGGCAAGGTCTAAAGGTGTCCACGCACCTAAAGGAAGCTCGTCCAACATAATGTGTCCAGACGACGGGCTGAGGTCGCCAACGATGGTGTTGAGTAACGTTGACTTACCAGCGCCATTGGGACCTACGACAGCCAAGAGTTCACCAGGTACTAGATCAAAACTGATGTCACGCAAGAGTGTTTGCCCGTTAATGGCGTAGGACACGCGATCAACGCTTAGCATGACAGATCTCGAGCATCACAACCCTCAATCACAGTCTCACCTCGTCTTATCCAAAAAGGCATCACAACCCTCCCAGCCGCTGCCGACCTTGCAAAAGCAACCACAAAAAGAATGGCCCACCTACCAGCGACGTGACAATGCCAATAGGAAGTTCAGCAGGAATCACCACCATGCGGGCAAAAAGGTCAGCCAGTAATAGCAAACTTGCCCCTAGTAAAAGCGATGCTGGCAAAAGCACGTGATGGTTTGGCCCCACGACCATGCGAATTAAGTGCGGCACCACTAAACCCACAAAGCCAATGATGCCTGCCACTGATACAGCGGCACCAACAGCAGCCGCAGCTAAAAATACCGTAGCAAGTTTGATGACTTGAACGTCTACGCCAAGGTGTCTGGCTTCAGATTCACCCAATAAAAAAGCGTTAAGTCCTTTGGCAAGTTGGGGCAGTAAGAACATAGCTGCCAGCATGAACGGGGCGGCTGCTGTGAGCCGCGTCCAGGTGATGCCACCTAAACTGCCCAAACTCCAAAAGGTGATATCGCGTAGTTGAGCGTCATCAGCTACAAATACCAGTAGGCCCGTACCTGAGCCTGCTAGGGCGTTAATGGCCACGCCTGCTAAGAGCATGGTGCCGACATCCGTCCGTCCGCCACGGGTAGCAATGCTGTAGACAAACAAGGTCACAATTAAGCTGCCGGCAAACGCTGCTGCCGGTAATAACCAAGCGCCTAGGGGGTCACGCACGCCAAGTGGTAGCGCGCTACCAAAGACAATAATGCCCGTTGCTGCTAGGGCAGCTCCGCTCGAGACCCCTAATAACCCCGGTGCTGCCAAAGGATTGCGAAAGAGTCCTTGCATGGCTGCCCCAGAAACAGCTAGAGAGGCTCCCACGAGCACACCAAGGAGAACTCGAGGCAGCCGAATCGCCATTAGTACAGCCTCCTGACGCACTGCAAAGGGCACACCTGTGTCTATGCCAACGCGGCTTAGTAAAATGCTAACCACCTCAGCAGGACGTATTTGTACAGCTCCCATGCCTACATTTAGTAGTACACTAGCCATGAGTAAAAGCCCTAAGCTTATGAGTAATGCACTCGCTCGAAACTGACGTGTTTTTAGGTGCTCGTCAACATTGCTGGCAGCTGCTTGTGGTGTGGATACTGCTAATGAGGATTTCATAGCATTATCAAAACGTGACCCTAAGGTGCCGTCGCCACGTCAACATCGGGATACATCGCTAAGGTTAACGCTTTAATGGCTTGCCCTACCCGCGGCCCAAAACCAAGTAAGTAAAGACCGTCCATGGCGAGCACTTGACCGCTATCATAAGCAGGGGTGAGGGTGAGACCGGGTAACTCAGTAAGACCTTCAGCACCGCCTACACTGGCGAGACCACTTTCCAAAAAGAGCAACATATCCGGTGCCGCAGCCACGGCTGCCTCTGCCGTGAGGGGTTTGTAACCCTCATATTCGGTCACGGCATTGCGCGCGCCAGCCAGTTCGATCATGGCGTGGGCAGAAGTATCTGTACCAGATACGGATAGCGTACCTGCGCCCCGTGCGTAAATGAACATCACACTAGGTGTGTCATTAGCTTGAGCGGCATCCGTATAAAGCTGCGCTTCCAAAACGTCTAAATCAATTTGTCGGTTGAGGTCGTCTGCTCGAGCTTGCGTGTCAAAGATTTGCGCGATGGCATTAATTTTGGCTTTGGCACCCTCAATAGATTCTTCAGTTGGAACAACAAAAAGCGGTACGCCAGCTTGTCGAATTTGCTCGAGCACCTCGGGTGGGCCGGCGTCTTCACTGGTAATAATGAGGCTGGGTTCTAGCGACAACACACCTTCAGTGGCCAAACGGCGCACGTAGCCAACCTCTGGCAAGGCGCTCACCGCTGCCGGGTAGCCGCTCGAGCTATCGCGGGCAACTAGGTGTTCCTCTTTGCCCAGCGCAAAAATAATCTCGGTAATGTCACCACCTAAACTGATGACCCTGGAGGTATCACTTACGTTGACGTCATCACCTAATGCGTCGGTCAGCATTTGCCCAAATGCAAAAGGTACTATTAGAGTGGCAAAAATAAGCAAGCGTTTAATCATGAGCTGTCTCCAAACTCACTGGTGCGTCTACAACCAGGTCAGGATCGCGTGAATCTTGGATTACTTGATGGATTTCCAGCTTGTTTGTCTGGCTAAATGCCTCTTTGGGCAGTGAGCCACTTTTCGCGTGTCCTTGCTTAAACTCGTCTGAGCGCACCCAAGCTTGAAAGTGTTCTAAGGTTTCCCAAAATGTGAACACCACATAGGGATCGCCTTCCTTGGTGGGACGTAACACTTGGTTAAACAAAAACCCCGGCATGGTATCGACTAACCCGGCTCGTTCTTTAAAGCGAGTTTCAAACGCATCTGCAAAGTCTGGATTGACATAGATGCGATTTGCAACGGTAATCATGCTGCCTCCTTAATAATTATGGTGATAACTTTAGTTGTGTCGGGAATGAGCTGAGTAAAGCTGATGCCAATTGAATAGGTGATAGTTAACTTGACATCTCACTCGTGCTTGGTTGTCTTCGGTGAGGCGTGCGTTTGCTTGCTGCTTGATTGCCACGTGT
Organism: Deinococcota bacterium; assembly: GCA_039034155.1. Classification (GTDB taxonomy): domain Bacteria; phylum Deinococcota; class Deinococci; order Deinococcales; family Trueperaceae; genus JBCCBI01. The sequence goes on from JBCCBI010000280.1 coordinate 4,970, forward strand.
TTCCTCGAGTCTTGGTAGCGAGCAACGTGCCAATAACAAACGCCATCAGACTCAATGCTGCGGACACTGCATAGGCGACATAAGCCGATGCAGTGGTAAAAAACGCAAAGTATAGAAGTGCGAGAGTCAGACTAGTAATTGCGGTGATAATGCCAGTGAGCGATGGGCGTATTAGGAGTTGCATCAGTTGAGTGCCCGCGTGCTTGGTTGGGGATGAGGCTCGAGGGGCAAGTACTGGAACGCCCCCTCAATCAAATCGCAGAAAATACTGTAGTCAGTAGGAGTCAGCGCAATGCCTGTTGTGCCTATCCACAAGGTCTGGATTTTTCCAGGAGCAGGGGGGATAAGTCTAGCTGCAGCACGCTTCAGATCAAAAAAATCAGCCTGATAGAGATGAAACGTAGCAACATCCCATGAAATATGAACGATGCCGTCACAACATGTACACGCCGCGATGTAGCGAAACTTGCTGTGTTTGGCAAGCACTTTGGCGTTCTGACAAGTCACAGATATTACCTCCTAAGTTGACGCTACAGCTTATGTAACAGGTGTAAATTTAATTCTGAGTGATTTACTCAGGATTTAGCTTATCTTGTCAGATTTAATCTTGACTGTCAAACTCGGAATTAAACTCCACAGTGAGCCTGAAAGCCTATTGCACCCCATACGTTGAGAGGGTTAGAATCCTTATTGATAATTTATTCTCACTTGAGTCTTTAACTGACAATCGCAATCCGCTCACACCCAATTACTTTGCCTGACTACTTTGTCTAGTTACTTTGGAGGTACATATGCTCGTCAAATGTTTAGCCATGTTTATGCTTTTTTCCCTGGGTGTGACTCAGACCCCAAAGACAATTACGATAAGTGAGGTGTTTTGGCCGAGTGCAGGTTTTGCCATAGAAACAGATGACGCGCGTTCACTGTCTCGCTGGGGTGTCACTGAAACACTTGTCAAAGTGGATTTTGATGGGCAGATGGTACCCATGCTGGCAAGCTCATGGGAACAAACAAGCCCTTTAGAATGGGTTTTTACCTTACGTGAAGACGTGAGCTTTCAAAACGGTGAGCCCTTCAACGCTGAGGCCGTCGTCACTGCCTTTGAGTACCTATTTGCATCTGACGCCCCACCGCGCGGTTTAGATCCAGAGAGTATTGAGGGTGTCGAAGCTCTTTCTGAATTTCAAGTTGCTATTCGAACAACCTCAGAAGATGCGCTTATGGCGAACCGACTCATTAGCCCTAGTTTTGGAATCTTGGCGCCAGCAGCCTATGAAAGCATGCCGCCCAGTCCATTTGGTACAGGTACAGGGCCGTTTACTCTAACTGAGGTTATTCCTGAACAGCGTGCGGAACTGGTTAAGCATGAAACATATTGGGACGGCCCCGTTCAGCTTGATGCTGCAACTGTGTTATCTATACCCGATGCGGACACGGGTGCAACCATGCTACGTGCAGGGGAAGTAGATATTGCGTCTAGCTTACCTATTCCTTTACTACCCATCCTCGAGGCAGATCCCAACTTAACCGTTGTTAACATCGCCCAACCTCGCACGCGTACCCTATACCTCAACAATGCCTCAGGACCTTTAGCAGACGTAAATGTTCGCCGTGCTGTTTTGCAAGCCATTGACAAAGAGGCTATTGTGGCAGCGGTGTTAGAAGGTGTGGGTCAGGCTGCGGTAGGTCCGTTTGCAAGTAATGAAGCTTGGGTAAATCCTGACTTAGATGCCAATACTTATGACCCCGAAGCTGCCAAGGCAACCCTAGCTGCCGCAGGCTACGAAGAGGGTGAACTTGATCTGCGCATTTTTACCTATCCTGGCCGCCCATCCCTACCTCCCACAGCGGTTGTCTTACAAGATATGCTGAGCCAAGTTGGCTTTAACGTTGAAGTGCGCATTGCCAGTTACGGCATTGTTGAAGCAGATGTGCTCGAGGGTGATTTTGACATCTTTATCGTGTCACGTGGTCATTCGATTGATACCTATGACCCCGAAGGCTTCTTAACCGCGGACTTTTCCTGTGGCGGCGGCTATAACCTCAATTTGTACTGTAATGAAGAGGTTGATGCTCTACTTGCCCAAGCTAGAGGCACTGCAGACAGCGACGCCCGTTTTGACATCTACCGGGACATTCAGCAGATTGTTGTTGAAGACGATGTTGCTAGTATCTTTTTAAATTACACCGAGCAAAGTTTTGCGTACCGTAACGGTGTCCTTAACTACCAGCCTCACTTGCTCGAGAATTACACGTTAACCGCCGAGCTAGATGTTGAGTAGCTTAACCTAATGTGACAGCAGAGGGTGGGCGTGGGGCTCACCCTCATGTGTTGTTATGACCAGATTTGTGTTACAACGTGTGCTTGCCCTCATCGTTACGTTGTTTGTGGCGTCTTGGCTTATTTTTTTACTCCCCTACCTCACCGGCGTAGACCCGGCTATGGCTATTATTCGAGCAAGGGTAGGTGAACGCGTGGTGAACCCTGAAGCCGTTGAATCCCTGCGTCAAGAACTGGGGTTAGATAAATCTGTGCTATCACAGTACCA
>JBCCBI010000281.1:0-7455 GCA_039034155.1 Deinococcota bacterium
CGGTGAAACGACCGCAGATGCGGCAAGTGCCATCAATTTTCAAGTGCGGCAAGCGTTTCCAGTTGCCTCGAGGTTACTCATCGCCAGCGTCGTAGACTTGGATTTTGTACCACGTATGTTTCACGATGTCGCTAGAAGTGCTATGCAAGATGCGTTTTACAAAGAAAAAGAAACTTACTTGCCAGATGGCTATGACCCCACCGGGTACATCGTCATTTTTCCGGATTGGGAGGGCGATGTGACAACTGCATTTGGCTTTGAGGACGTTGACACTAGCATTGGCATCGTCGTTTTGGCAGAACGCGGCCGGGTGCTACTTGCTTATCAAGGTGATGACCCTGCGGAGGCAGCTATAACGACGCTACGCCGACAAATGATGACCGCAGTACGACCAGATGTAGGGTTGTAGGTCAAGGTGTTTGTAAATCAGGCTAAGGATTAAGATATTTCCTCGCAAGTATGAATTTGAGGTAACGACCTTCTGGGAAGTGCGCTGCCACCGGATGGTCAAGTGTGTGGCCGGCTTCGTGTAGGATTTGCACGCGGCAACCTGCTGTACGCGCGCCCTCAGCTAGGGTTTCCCGAAATGCGTCTGGCGAAACTTGCGCGGTGCAACTGGCTGTTGCTAAAATTCCACCAGCAGGCAACGCTCGCAGGGCGTCCCTATTGAGTTTGGTGTAGGCCCGCAGGGCAGCCCCGCGACTTTTTTTGTTTTTAGCAAAGCTCGGCGGATCGCAGATAATGACATCAACTGGCTTAGATTTTTTTGTGTAGGTTTCGAGCACCTCAAAGCAATCCTCAGCTAAAAAATTGTGCTTAGTAACATCGAGGTCGTTGCTTTGAACGTTGCGTTCAGCATCAACAAGCGCCGCTTTGGCAATGTCTACGCTGGTTACGTGACTTGCACCTGCCCTTGCTGCGTAGAGTGAAAATGCACCCGTATAGCTAAACAAATTAAGCACTCGCTTCCCGTCGCAAAACCTCGAGATAGTCTCACGGTTGTCGCGGTGGTCAAGAAATAAGCCTGTTTTTTGTCCTTCGTACAAGTTGGCAATTAACTTGAGGCCGCGCTCTTGTACAGTAACTTCAGGGGGCGGTAGTTGCCCATAAAGTGCTACTAACTCACCGTCTTGCTTGTGGACAATGCCCCGTACATTAATCCCCTTCACATTCAATTGCTTACTGAGAATTTTGGCAACTACTGGCAGTAAATCGCGGACACTGTCAGCATAGTGTTTCATGACGATGTAGCGTCCGTACAGGTCGGCCGTGATGCCGGGTAGGCCGTCACTTTCGCCATAGAGCAGGCGGTAGGCGTTGGTAACTGACGTAAGTGGCGCGCGTAGGTTGATAGCATCAGTGACTCGAGCCTCTAGCCATGTACTATCCGGCACGCGCTCATGACTAAAAATGCGCACGCCAATTGCGCCGTTGACATCAAAGCGTCCAAAGGCAACTTGCTTGCCTGCCTCGAGCCTCACCCAATCGCCATGTTGAACATCATGCTTAGGCAAGTGGTTGCGGTACACCCAAGGATGGCCAGAGGCAAGTGCCGATGCCATGTTATCAGCTAGGCGTAAGGTCGCTAAACTCATGACAGTCCTGCCAAGGTTTTGGCACGTGCTAACACGTCATCAAACATAGCCTCAGTAAGTTTGCCTGTGTTGGTGTTCTGAAAACTGACATGATAAGCGTCTAGTAAAGGTAAGGGCACGGGCTCAATGTCTTCAAATTGATGAAGTTGCCCATGCCCAAAAGGGTAATGTTTTTTGATGATTTTGTGACCTTTGGCTTTGAGATACTCCAAATAACTATCGTGAGCAATGCTGCCGAGTGCTAAGACAAGTCTAAGCTTGAGGAGGTTGTTGAGGTCGTACTCGAGCCACGTCCTACAGGTAGCCACTTCATCCCTTGTGGGTTTATTGCCCGGTGGCACACAGCGCGCTGCTGCGGTAATAAACATGCCCGTGAGCACCATGCCGTCATCCCTGCTAGTTGCATGAGCTTGACTGGCAAACCCAGCTCGGTGTAACGCTGGAAATAAAAAATTACCACTGGCATCACCCGTAAACATGCGCCCGGTACGGTTGCTTCCGTGTGCGCCCGGTGCTAACCCCAGCAGCAAAATACGGGCCTGTTCATCCCCAAAGCCGGGAACAGGCTTGCCCCAATAGGGTTCACCCGCATAGGCACGGCGCTTGGTGTTGGCAACCTCTTCACGGTAGGTTGCCAGCCGTGGACATAAGCGGCAAGTTAAAAGTTCAGCAGGTGCTGGGTTAAACGTCACTAAGGTGCGTGTTGATTAGTCAAGTTGGCGGATGCCATCTTCAATGCGGGTGAGGGCGTGTTCAACAACCTCGCGCGTGGTTGCAAAGTTGAGGCGGGCAAAGCCTTCACCACCAGGGCCAAAACTGGGGCCGGGGTTGAGGCCAACTTTGCAAGTTTCTAACAAAAAGGTCTCTAACTTTTCACCTAAACCGAGGCTGCGGAAGTCAAGCCACGAAAGGTAAGTACCCTCTGTACCGTAATATTTGACACTTGGCAAGCGTTTATCTACAAAATCTGCTACAAATTTACGGTTGTCGTCTAAGTAGCTCAGCGTGCTATCTAACCAGTCTTGAGCCTCGGTGTAAGCAGCTTTGATAGCTGCTTGGGCAATAACATTTGGCGGGGTGATGAGGGCAGGGGCGGCGTTTTGGCAGCGCTCGAGCAACGCTTTATTCTGTGACACGGCCACACCACCTTTTAAGCCTGCAATATTAAACGTCTTGGTTGGTCCAAAGAGCGTGAGCGTCCGCTGGGCTATCTCATCACTAAGGCTGGCAAACGGAATATGTTCATGGCCATCAAAGCGAAGGTCACAGTGGAGTTCATCGCTCACCACCCACAAGCGGTGTTTGAGCACAAACTCAGCAAGTTTCTCAAGTTCATCACGGCGGAACACGCGCCCAGCTGGGTTGTGCGGGTTACAGAGCATAAACAAGCGGGTGCTGGGTGTTACTAGTGTGTCCAGCGCGTCAAAGTCAATCTGCCACGTGCCATCTACAATCTCCATCTGGTTGTAAACGGGGGTACGGCCTGTTTTTTCCACCGCGTACATAAACGGCGGGTAAATTGGTGTTTGCATAATGACTTCTTCACCAGGACTCGCAAAAGCCATAGCACCCAAAAACAGGCCCGGCACAATCCCATTAATGAGCCAGATGTCATCTTCCTCAAGGTGCCAGTTGTAACGCTCTGCTTGGCGCTGAATAATCGCCTCGCCCACACCGGGTTCACCTGAGCCCAGATAGCCGCCCATCGGGTAGCCCAAGTTGCCACTGGTGGCGCGTGCGTGCATGGCATCTGTAATTTTTTCTGAGGCAGGAAAGTCCATATCGGCGACCCACAGGGGCATCACGTCGGGGCCGTAGCGAGTCCACTTGGCACAGTTGCGCGCGCGTAAGGTTTCAAGGCTGATGGCATCAAAAGGATGAGACATGGTTTTTAGTTTACCTTAGACCAGGTCACATAATAGCGGTGCGGCTCCGCATAATGCTGCTACAAAATGGTAGAACCGTGCAAGTCTATGCAGGGTTTGGCTCGAGGTTAGCATTTAAAAATTTCTCGAAAAGATATCATCAAAAACCCCTAGACACTAATAACCGGACACTAATAGCTAGATACTAATAAGATAATGTCAACCTCAACAAGATGATATTAACCTCTAAGAGGCTATCCGAAACGTCCTCAACAAGAGCAAATATCATCCGGCTGATGACCTTAATTACCTTGCAGGACGTTGTTTATATTGATAGATGTAGCTAGTTGACGACTGATATCGACATCTTTAAGCAGGCTCCAAGCATAGGCTTGTTTGATGTGATGCTAGCTCGAGCAACGCCACTTCCAACCTCAAAAATAGCCTCAACCTAAACGTGGAATCATCAAAACGCAAGTACATAACTTTAAGCTTACAGATGAAGCTACATCAGCCTTAGTCCCTCTTCTACGCTTTCACTTGATATACTCTCTCCAAGCATCTATTCCTTTACCTACAGGAGGCAAGCATGGCACTACTGGTTAAAAACGGTGAGATTATTACCGCGACTGATCGCTACCACGCGGATATTTACTGTGAAGATCAAACCATCAGCAAAATTGGTCACAATCTAGACGTGCCACCAGATACCCCTACAATTGACGCTAGCGGCAAGTATGTGTTTCCAGGGTTTATCGACCCGCACGTGCATATTTATTTGCCGTTTATGGGAACAGTTAGTAAAGACACTCACACTACGGGTAGTCAAGCAGCGTTAGTTGGTGGCACAACTACCTTTATTGAAATGTGTGCGCCTTCCAAAGGGCAAGACTTATTAACTGAGGGCTTTGAACTCTGGGCAGACAAAGCCAAAGGTAGCAGTGCGTGTGACTACAGCTTCCATATGGCCGTACCTCACTTTGATAGCAACACCAAAGATCAACTACGCGAGATAGTTGGGCAAGGTGTGGGGTCGTTCAAGGTATTTTTAGCCTATAAAAACTTTTTTGGTGTAAACGACGAAGAACTTTGGAATACTTTAAGTTTTGCTAAAGAACTTGGGGTCATCACCACCGCCCACTGTGAAAACGATGAAGCCATTGCCCAACTGCAAGCTCAACTCTTAGCAGCTGGTAACACGGGTCCCGAGTACCACGAACCCAGCCGTCCAATTAGCGTTGAGGTAGACGGCGTCCATCACTTCACAACCTTTTTACAAGCTACAGGTGCTGCAGGGTATATTGTCCATTTGAGTTGTGCTGCTGGCTTGGAAGCTGCCAACCGCGCCCGCTACAACGGCGCAGAAGTCTATGTTGAGGCTGTCATCCCGCACCTTATGCTAGATAAAACGTATGCCGAGCGCCCCAACTTCGAAGGTGCCAAGTACGTTATGTCACCGCCGCTTCGTACAAAACCCAATCAAGCTGCCCTCTGGCAGGGGCTCCGCAACACAGACGTTAATACTGTGGCAACCGACCACGCACCGTTTGATTTCGTAGGACAAAAAGACATGGGTAAAGACAACTTCGTCCAAATTCCTAACGGTATTCCAGCTATTGAAGACCGTGTGAACATCCTTTATACCTACGGCGTAATGCAAGAACGCATTGACATTCACCGTTTTGTGGATGCGGCGAGTACCCAAGCTGCCAAAATTTTTGGACTGTTTCCGAAAAAAGGCACGATTGCCCTAGGAAGCGATGCCGATCTCGTCATCTACGACCCCAACCACAAAGAAACGCTCACCGCTGCTAACCAAACGATGAACCTAGATTACCGTGGCTTTGAAGGCTTTGAGATTGCAGGTAAACCAACCGAAGTTACCGTACGTGGCAAGGTGATGGTGGACGGCGGTAAGTTTGTAGGGGATAGCAGTTGGGGTGAATTTTTAGCGCGTGAGCCACAATATTGATAAATATCAGATCACTGACATACACAACTTAACATCAAAATGATCATTATTTTGAGCATATGCAAAGAGGGTATTTCGCCCTCTTTTTTGTATGGGTTAGTGTATTGTCAAGAGCGAATAAAGCTGGCATTATGCAAGAACGAGATTCAAAAATTTAAGTTATCTTCGAGAGTGCTGCTCAAAACTAAAGACTGGGCAAGTTAGGTGTGCTTCATCGGGATAATTTGTAGGTTGTCTTCTAGTTGATAGATCAAAAATCAACTAACCTACCAAAAGGTAGATTATGGCGAGACCAACCGTAGACAACACTCAAGACACCAAAAACCTTGCGCTAGATGCGATGGGCCAGCTCATTCAAGAATTTGGCTATAACGGCGTGAGCATGAACGCACTGGCACAGCGTATTGGCGTGCGTAAAGCGAGTTTGTATCATCACTTTCCAGACGGTAAAGAACAACTTGTTGCCAACATGATTGAGCGGATGATTCACAAACACGGTCAAGGCTATCAGGCGGTACTGGACCGTGATGTGAGTGTGAAAGAGCGGCTCGAGCACGTCTTGCAATTTAGCTTAGCTGCCAATAGCGAAGTCTCACACGTAGTCACAGATAGTCTGCGTTTTTTGCATTCTGAGCAGCGTAGTGGCTTGTGGGAACTATTCCAACAAAACCAATATCAAAAAATTAAACGAGTTTTAGATGATGGTGTAGCAAGTGGTGAACTTAGGCGTCATGAAACAACCATAAGCACGTGGATGTTCTTGAGCCTTATGCGTGAACTTGGTGTTTGGGAGTCGTTTATTTCAGACCAAGATTTTTCTGAACGGGTCGTAAGTCTATTTTTGGAAGGTGTACGCAAAGCCTAGAAGTCATAAAATTAGAAATTGTAAAAACCTACCGATCAGAAGGTAGTTTTTGCTACTGAAGTTATATATCACTGTGACAAACTAACATTAGTGAATCTATATGCTTCATAAGACGAGGTTACTAGTAGATTAAGCTAAGGGTGCAAGCGTTGTACATCAACAGTTAAGGATGCAATTATGAAAGGTTTAACACGACAAATTAGCATTGCTGTAAGTGGCGTATCCTTAATGTACGCAAATTTGTTCATGCGCTACGGTCACGCTGCCAGCGAGACACTAGGGAACCTCGTCAAACAATCTAAGAGCCTCACACTGGGTGAAACCATCACTCAAGCTGCTCTAGATGGACGGGTAGCTTTGCCGTTAGTTGCATTTACGAGTCATATCATCTGGCTTCCCATGTTGCTGGCTGTTGCTGCATTCACAGTTTATCAAGCCCTACCAGCCAAACGCTATGACCCGCGCCTAGATGTTTTGGGACTGCCTATGACAATGGCATTTATCAGTGGTGCCATTATTGCAAATAGTATACTTATTGCAGGGATTATTGCCGTGGTTGTGCTTATTGCCTCACGTTTCATTGCACTCTATGCACTGTTACAAACAGGCTCAACACAAGCTTCAGATAGTACACAGGTGAACGCTTACCTCACAACGACACCAGATATAGGGTTTAAGCTTTTGGTGTACGGCCCTATTCTACTATTTTTTGGCTGGGTGACGTTGATTGTTGTTGACAGTACAAGTACGCTGTTGATGCGCTTATGGTACATGCCGTTTTAACTGTTTGAGTCTAAAATTGTGAGACAGGTTAAGAGCAAACATGCAATAACAAGAAGTTAAAGGCGTTGATTAAGTAGGCGTTGCATGTCCTTTGCTTTTGCTTTAACCCAGTCTGGTTCATAATTCCTAGCTATAATCCAAAACTTGTTTCCTTCTTCCCAAAAGGTGGCATCTAAACAACCTTTTTCCTTTGGTTTTTCTTTGAAGTGCCAGTGGATGGAGTTTGGATATTTTTTTCGCGAATACGACCCAATATGTGATATGTACAGGTCTAGCTCTGAAGATACGCCTTCAATAATTTTGTGCATGTCTTCACCTGAATAGGCTTTAGATAGGCTGACATCAAATCTTTTTGATTTAGATTCTTTTGAGTTC
>JBCCBI010000282.1:0-7437 GCA_039034155.1 Deinococcota bacterium
ATAGCAAGTGCTACAAACAGCAGCAGACAAAACGGCAACGCTGCTATGGCAACCCGGCCGATAGGCTGCCCGGTGAGACCTTGCACCACAAACAAGTTAAAGCCAACCGGCGGCGTAATTTGTCCAGCTTGAATGACCATCACTAAAAAGATGCCGAACCACAGGGGCGAAAACCCCGCTTGCACAATTAAAGGCAAACTGATAGGCACCGTCATGACGATAATCGAAATACCATCTAAGAAAAAGCCCAAAATAAGGTAAAAAATGGTGAGCACAACAATGAGCACGTAAGGGTTTAAGCCCATCCCACCAATGGCTTGGGCGATGTTGGCAGGTAGCCGCAAATAACCCGTGGCAACCGACAAAAAGCTTGCGCCCACAATAATAAAACAAATCATTGCAGAGGTATTGAGTGTGCCGCGCAGCGCCACTTGAAAGGTCTGCCACGATAAATCACCGAGGACTGCTGCTACAATAATAGAACCGAGAACGCCAATGGCGGCTGCCTCTGACGGCGTAGCCCAACCCGCATAAATGGTTCCCAAAATTGTCACAATAAGCAAGCTCACGGGTAGCAATTTGACGATTGCATAAAGCCGCATTCTCGTTGTAATGGTGAGTTTGGTATTGGGGCCGAGGCTAGGGTTTTTGGCAACTTTCCAAACTATAAACAGGTGATACAACAGGGCAATCATGATACCGGGGATTATCCCCGCAATAAATAACTTACCGATAGATACCTCGGCTAGAACGCCGTAAACAATGAGCACAATGCTCGGTGGAATCATCAGTCCAATGGTGCCCGCACCCGCTAATGATCCATAGCTGAGGTTTTGGTCGTAGCCTTGGTCGTCAAGTTGTTTTAAGGTGATTTTGCCGATGGTTGCTGCCGTTGCTGGAGATGAGCCAGAGACAGCCGCAAAAATGGCGCTACCTGCGACATTTGTATGCAGGAGTTGTCCTGGAATACCCTGCACCCAAGGGGTGAGGCCCTCAAATAATAATTTAGACATGCGCGTTTGTAAGATCATCTCGCCTAAAAAGATAAACATGGGCAGGGCGGCGAGCGACCAACTGTTGAGGCTGTTCCAGAGGGCTTGGGCTAATACGCGTTCCATAGGGATATTGGTAAAAAACTCGAGCCCAATCCCGGCTGTGGTAAGTAACGACAGTGCAATCCAAAAGCCTGCACCTAAAAGCCCAAATAGCGCAATAAGCAAGGAAACAAGTGGCAAAGTCATTCGGGAGCCTTCTCAGAGGTAATATCAGAGGCACTATCATTGGGAACATCTGCAAAGCTGAGTCGTACTGCTAGGTGAGCGGCGAGTTGTAGTAAAAATAATAACAATCCAACGAGCATAACTGCTTGCGGAATGTAAAGTGGCGTTTCGGCTGGCGTGTAAGCCACGGTTCCCCTCGAACGCGTTGTGAGCACCATCTGCCACACAGCTACTGTGGCAATGCCCATGACAAACGTGGCAAATGCTAGCAGGAGTGCCTCGAGCACACGTTTAGCCAGCTTAGGTAACGCACTCTCCAAAAAAGTGATGCGAATGTGCGCATTTTCTTTGAAGGTGAACCCTAAACTCAAGTAAATCATGGCAGACAGCGCGTAGCCTGAGTACTCGCTGGCAATAAGCGTGGAGCGACCAGCGGTACTGCGCAAAATGACTTCAGTGAGGGTGAGAAGTGTCATAAAAACAAACACGCCCGCAGCTAAAATGGCACCAAATGTAGAAAGCCTCGAGGCAACGCGGGCAACGCGCACCACAATCCGCTGGGCCGTGTTGGACGGATGTAATTGACTAAGGAAGGTTGTCATGAGTGTGTATGATCTGTATGCGTGCAAAAAAATCCCCTCACCCACATAAGCTGAGCAAGGGGAAGACGCTTAGCGTTGCGCTGCAAAGTCATCCAAGATAGTTGTGCCTGTTTCACCTGCGGACTCGAGCCAGTTGCTGGCTACAACGGCTCCGTCGGCATTTAGCGCCTCAGCAAAGGTTGGATCAACTTCAGTCACCACGGTCATACCTTCAGCTGCAAGGCGTTCTTCGTCTGAAATCATGACGTCTTGGGCAACCTGCCAACGCTCTGCCTCGAGCACGCTGGAGGCCTCCAAAATAGCCGTCTGCTCATCTTCAGACAGAGTATTCCAAGTATCCATATTGACTGTAATCATATTCAATGGAATGGCAAAGTTGACGCGTGTGTAATCGCTTAAAACTTCCCAAAAACTCGCTGATACCCCACTTTGGGCTGAGGTTAACACCGAGTCGATGGTGCCTGTTGCCAGTGCCGGATAAACATCTCCCCAAGACATCACCAGAGCGTTAGCGCCTGCTTCATTGAGGACATCTGTGCCGTTGCGGTCATAGGTGCGAATGCGTAAGCCCTCAATATCTGCATAGCTCGTTACAGGTCGCTGCGCATGAATGCCACTGGGCGGCCACGGTGCTGTGTAGAGGAGTTTTTGATTAAACCGCTCAGCAGCAGCCTCATAATAGGGTCGGGCGATGTCGTGAAGGAGCTTAGCTTCCTCAAAGTCTTTGACTAAAAATGGCAAGGTGCTAAGTCCGTAGAGTGGGTCAGAGCCAGCTGCAGCACCCATGAGTACGTTGGCCATGGGCACAATGCCGTCTGCTACGGCTGGAAAGTGATCTTCGTCACGTAAACCGAGTGCGCCGCCTTCGTGCACGGTAATTTCTATACTGCCGCCCGTTGCTTCGGCCACCCGCTCGGCAAACACGCGCACCGATTCTGCGTGAATGTTGCTGCCGCTATAGGTGGTTGCGAGGTCAAGTTGCGTTTGGGCAGTTGCTAGGGATGCTCCTAAAATCAATGTACTCAGTAAAATCAATGTACTCAGCATGATGCGTTTCATGAGTTGCCTCCTTGAAAAGTTTGCATGAGTATACCAAATATTTGAGAAAAGATGCGTGACGGTAGGTGCTCATCTTATCCAAAAATAGCTGAGGTTTTTGTCAATAATGTGTCTTGGAGATGCCGTCTATAATTCTGACCTAGGGGCAACTCACGCTTGTTAGGATGCCTAAGTTGTGTTGACTAGGTATGCCAGCGCATCGTTTATCTTGGCTATCTTGCTCGATAAGCTTTTATGCGACGTGACATAGGTAATAACATCAGTATTGATACCCATGTCAGGTCATAAAAGTTGATGGCTACTGTTTAACCAAGGTTATAGGCGTACTGACTGATGCATCCAAAAATTCTAATATGAGGTCGCCACGAATGGTGCTGGTACGAGCGTCTAAAGCACCGTTGATAGTGGCCTCGAGCGACTCTGTCACACCGCCTCCAAAGTTACCCATGAGCATCACTTGATTACCGATAAACGTCCCCACCGCAAAACTAGGATCGCCTTCAGCACTATAGCTTAGGACTATTGAGTTAGGCTCGGTGAGCGTCACAGTGATGTCATTTTCTCCTGCTAACGCTGTGACAATCGTGCCGTTAGTTTCATCTAGCACGAGGGTGATGTCGTAGTCTCCGCTGGCTGCACCTGTTGCAAAACTTCCCATCGCTACCCAAGTACCATCAATAACTGCAGGTGGAGGTGGTGGATCAACGGTGTTCCCAGGTTCACGGTCATCAGCACAAGCAGCTAAGACCATTATCAAAAGAACAGCAAGTAAGGCTGCACCTGACCTCAATTTTTGATATGCCTTGATGAAGTTCATGATGAAGTTCCTTTCCTCGAGCCGAGCTTAGGCTAGCACAGGACAGCCAATATCTGCTGCAAAGATATCTAACAAGATAGCCGATTAAGGTTGTTCGGAATCATGAGTACAAGATGATGCTTGCATCTAACTTTTTAGAGATACATTTTGGTTTAATTGAACTATGCGTAGATCGGGTATTACCGCGCTTGTGATTGCGTTGTTATTGCTGATGATTGGCATTGCTACCGCTAACCAAAACAGCCCCCGCTGGCAGCAACTCACCTTGCCCTTCCGCATAGCACGTTTATCTTTACAAGAACCTAATGCCACCTTGCTCATGCCTGTTCAAGGCATACGGGTGTCGCAAGTTGCAGATACGTGGGGCGCACCTCGCTCAGGTGGGCGCAGACACGAAGGGCAAGACATTTTTGCAACTCGGGGTACGCCCATTTACGCGGCTGCAGATGGCATCATCACGCGAATAACGGATAGAACCTTGGGTGGTACGTCGCTGTTTATAACGGTGCGAGGTGGCCACCGCCACTATTACACGCATTTGGACGCTTACGCGGAGGGTATTTATGTGGGACAACCTATCACCACAGACACGCTCATTGGCTACGTGGGTAATACAGGTAATGCCCGCACAACACCACCCCACTTGCACTTTGGCGTCTATACAGCATCAGGTGCTATTGACCCACTGCCATTGTTGCGTGACCGCTAACTTATATTCACATCAAAAAACCAAGTTAAGACGCTTGCTCGCGGTAGCGCGCGGCCTCAGCTAGGTGAACTTGACTGATGGCGGCCTCACCTGCCAGGTCGGCAATGGTGCGGGCAACCCGCAAAAGCCTGTCAAAGCCGCGTCCTGATAGTGCCAATTGTTGAATAAGCCGCTGCGCAAAGGCGTTAGCAGTGTCATCCAGAGCTGCGTGTTCACGCAACGCTTGCCCAAGTAGTTCAGCATTGCTGACGCCTTGCCGGGCTAACATGGCGGCTCTAGCAGCAACGACGCGTTCGCGAATGGTCGCGCTGCTGTCACCCTCGGGTGTGTTGAGGAGGTCGCCAGCAGGCAAACGTGGCACGGTGATGCGCAAGTCGATACGGTCAAGGAGTGGCCCGCTGATGCGCTCGCGGTAGCGCTGCCGAGCTGAGGGGCTGCACGAACAGGGCCGTTCTGGATCGCCGTAGTGCCCGCAGGGACAGGGATTTTGGCTAGCTACCAAAATAAACCGCGCTGGAAAGGTCAGTGATGCCCGCGCCCGGCTGATGGTGACAACGCCGTCCTCGAGCGGTTGCCTGAGTACCTCGAGCGCACGCCTGCTAAATTCGGGAAATTCGTCCAAAAACAACACGCCTCTATGCGCTAAACTTACCTCACCAGGACGGGGAATGTTGCCGCCACCAATAAGCCCAGCATCGGACACCGTGTGGTGCGGACTGCGAAAGGGTGGTTGCCGCACGAGGCCACTTCCGGGTAGCACCCCGGCGGTGGAGTGAATGCGGGTGACTTCAATGGCATCCCCCCTAGGCAGGCTAGGCAAAATGCCATTGAGACGTTTAGCCAGCATAGTTTTACCGGAACCAGGTGGCCCGGTCATCAGCAAGTTGTGCGCGCCAGCAGCAGCACTCTCGAGCGCGCGTTTGGCAGCCGCTTGACCTTTAACATCACTCAAATCTTGCAGGATAGTATCTTGCGCTAACTCATTGGGGACAGCTGGACGCAAGCTATCTGGACGTTGCAAAAAGCTCACAGCCTCAGCTAAAGTTTTCGGTGCAAAAATGGCGACGTCATCCACCACAGCAGCTTCTGCAGCATTGTGTGGCGGTAACAAACAGCGTTCAATACCTGACTGACTGGCAAAAAGACTGAGGTTAATTGCGCCCTTGATAGGGCGAATCTGACCGTCAAGCGCAAGTTCGCCGCTGATTAATGTGCTGGCGAGTGCGTCCTGCGGAAAAACGCCTTGAGCCGCTAAAATAGCCAGTGCAATCGGCAAATCAAACGCGGGACCTTCTTTACGAATATCAGCTGGGGCAAGGTTAATGACAATGCGGCTAGCTGGAAAAGGCAAACCTGCGTTGCGAATAGCCGAGCGTACGCGTTCGCGCGATTCTTGGACAGCAGCGCCGGGTAAGCCCACAACCATTACATTCGGCAGCCCACCAGCAATATCAACTTCGATGTCTACCCGGTAGGCATCAACGCCTAATAGTGATGCAGAAAGAACTTTGGCAAGCATGACGTAGCTAGCAGCTTAGCATGTAGGCTGCTGGGGTGGGGCTCGAGCCTAAAGCTGCTTCCCCAAATAAAGCCCGTTCAAGTTAGACAATCCCTCAATACGCGCAAACCCAAGTTTGGTATAGAACCGCAACGCACGTTCGTTGTCTGGGTCCATGCCTAAGTGAACAGCTTGTGAGCCTTGCGCGTTGAGTTCAGCTAGCAATACTGCCATCATCTTGCTGCCGTTACCTTGGCGTTGGGCGCGAGGCAGCAAGTCAATGTGCAAATGAGATGGGTAGGCGTGAAGTGGTTTTGGTAGCGTCTCTTTTGGGTGATGGATTTGATGGTACAAACGTTCCGTCGCTGTCCAAGTGGCGGGATCACCTGTGGGGTCAGGAACGTGTGACTGAATGCGTGGGAGCCATTGAGTCCTCATATGTTCGTAGAAACTGAGGCTATCAAGTGCGCCTAGGACGTAGCCACAGACGCCACTAGTATCTTCAAGGACAAATGCAAGTTCAGGCGATAACGTCACGTAAGGACCAACATACAGGTGCCCCAGAATATTGGGGTCGTCGTAGAGGGCTGTGGCGTCGTTACCAGCATCACCCGTTTTGAGGCAGATCTCGTAAACGGCTTCAAAGTCCGCAGATTGATACGCACGAATGTGAAATGACACGTTAGAACATCCTCACTACCTCAAATTGGCTCAAGCTAATACTTTACAAAGCAGAAAATTCGATTCGTGACGCAGTTGACAAACTCATATCACAGCCTCAATGCGGTATTCTACCCTCATGAAACCCCTTATTGCTGGCAACTGGAAGATGAACAAGTTACCCAGTGAGTCCGAAACCTGGGTACGCGACTGTACAAGCAAATTGCAACACATTGACCACAGCCACGCAGAGATTGCCCTCTGCGTGCCGTTTACGCACATTGCCTCCATGACCAACGTGTTGGTAGCAACGGTGGTGCGACTTGGTTCACAAGATGTCTCTGCGTATGAGTCGGGTGCCTACACAGGTGAAGTTAGTGCAGCTATGCTCAAAGATCTGGGTGTGTGCTACGCCATTGTGGGTCACTCTGAACGGCGCGAGTATCATCAGGAACGTGATGCTGTCGTCTGTGCTAAAGCGCAAGCTGCACTGTCACACGGGCTTGTTCCGATTGTGTGTGTTGGGGAATCGCTCGAGCAACGCGACGCTGGTGAGGCAGATGAGGTCGTTACCACTCAGCTCAAAGCTAGTTTAGCAGGCATCAACCTAGACAACGCAGACGATTTAGTGATTGCCTATGAACCTATCTGGGCTATCGGAACAGGGAAAACCGCTTCTGCAGCTCAGGCACAGGAAATGCACGAAAAACTGCGAGCACATCTGGCCGGGAAATATGGAGCAGATATTGCCGATGGTGTTCCCATCCTTTACGGTGGCAGTGTAAAAGCAGCCAATGCCGAAGAGATTTTCGCAGGCAAAGATGTAGATGGCGGTCTGGTAGGCGGCGCCTCACTCGACTCCAGAGGATTTA
>JBCCBI010000283.1:0-7431 GCA_039034155.1 Deinococcota bacterium
ATCAGCAAAGTCCAATACAGCATCGATAATATGAATGATACCGTTACTCGCCTCAATATTTGGCTCAATTACTTCAGCAAAATTTTGAAGAATCACGTCACCCTCATCTAAACCAACTGTAACGGTTCCACCAGTTAGTGTTTCAAGTTCAATAAACTGGCCACCGTTAGCATTAATCAGGTTGATGAGGTCCGCAGCAGTAAAGATACCAGGCACCACATGGAAACTTAGGACTTCTGTGACAAAAGGAAGACCCGTTGCTGTGATGAGTGCTTCGAGGCTATCTAGTTCTAACTCATCGAGTAGATCTAAAAAGGCTTCATTGTCAGGTGCAAAGACGGTTAGCTCAGTGTCACCAGAGAGGGCATCTGCAAGTCCAGCCGCTAATACTGCGTCTAGAAGCACACTCAATTCAGGACGACTCGCTACAATCTCAGCGATATTACCTAGAGCAATCTCAAATTCCAGATCAAGCTCAACTTCTGCAAGTCCCGCACCATCAATGGATAATGACCCTTCAGTAACGCCTTCAGCAACTTCAATGTTGTACACAAATGTTGTCGGCGTTGCTGTTTGATAGATCGTAGGAATTAACGAGACATCCAGTCCTGCCGAAGCTAAGATTTGTAGACCGTTAAACGGTAAGTCACCAATGTTACTTATGAGTACAATAAACTCACCATCTTCAACTTCAAACTCAGTTGGGCAAATTTGTACTTCAGCCGGATCCTTAGCACTGGACGCGCGGTCTTGAATTTCACGAATATCCTCAACATTCAAGATACCGTCACAGGTGAAGTCTGCTTGGTAACGGCGGTAGTCGTTCAACCCAGACACGTCACCGCTAGCAAGCACATCGCTCAGGATGCGTAGGTCAGCTGTCGAGACACGCCCGTCACGGTTGATGTCACCCCGTTGGTAGGCAGCAAAGCTAGCATCAAGTTCATAGCTTACGTTGACTGCTTGAGTAGTAATGGTTGGCATTTCTGGTGTGCTAGAGCTACTGCACGCTGCTAGCAACAAACTAAAAACTACCAACAACCACATACTTCGATGTTTCTTCACGGTCATCCTCCTTGTTGAAACGAGCCTAAGTACCTTACACAAAGTGCTTCCTAGTAAGTCCATTGCGTTGACCTTCACTGCACAATAAATACCGTCATGCACTCAACAGCATGACAGTATCCTTCACACAGTCCATATACAAACATTGGCAGTATAAAGCCCGAAGTTTCAAGAGCGCAACCAAGGTGAAAATGCTATTAAACAATCTTCACGTTGTTAATTTTTTATATGATCGTATTTAGCCTACTCGTCTGCTAGCGCCCTGCGTAAGTAACTCTCGAGCACGGCCCTTCTTTCCGGCACTTGCGTTTGTTGATGCTCGAGCTTTTCCGCCACAGCCAACATAAGCGTCTTGATTTCGCTTTTAGTGTCGATGTTCACAAGCTCTAAATCCACATCGGGGAAATTTTCAGAAACATGCAGAGCAAGTGCCAACATACTGCGCCGCTGCCCTCGCATGGTGGCGAGAATAACATCTGTGTTACGCCGCCCACTACGAAAACTGATGTCAAGTTCTTGCTCATCAGCAACGCGTTGCATCGACATTTCAATATCATCTCGCAAAGTTGCTTTAGGTGTCGCCACGCTGCTTCCTCCTGAAAACTTTGATCGTCTGCATGTTCTACTAGGTTATTAGTAGTATCAATCTACCTGATTCTTTTAGCTTATACAATATAGTCGCGTGTAATTAAGATGTAACAAGGCGCAGACGCTTGCAATATTGTCCAACTATGCTACACTTTGCATCATGACACAGATTTACATTCCAACACAGCGAATGATGAATCACAACCCGGCTGCAGCACACCTTGTTTTAACTGTGTAACTTTGCACTATTATAACAAGCTGTTGAGACGGGCGCTTGCAAGTTTAGAGCGCCTTTATTTTTTTGCTTTTTTGCCTCGAGCAACTTTCCTAGTCCATCACCTATTTGGAGACCCTTATGGCTGATCCCATCCCTGCTGTATCACCACAACCTCAACCGACAAGTGCGTCTGAACAAGGCACCTTTTACGCCACCACACCCATCTTTTATGTAAATGCTGAACCGCACATCGGTCACGCGTTTACCACAACCTTAGTAGATGTTGTCACACGCATGCACCGCCTTCAAGGGGACGACACCTTCTTTTTGACTGGCACTGACGAACACGGCGAAAAAGTCCACAAAGCTGCTGAGCAAAACGGCATGAGCGCACAAGCTTACACCGACCTCATCTCAGGCAAGTTCAAGCACGCTTGGGACAACATGGATATTGCCTACGACGACTTTATTCGCACCACCGAACCCCGTCACAAAGAGGTTGTGCAGCGCATTTTGCAACGCGTATACGACAGTGGCGACATCTTTTACGGTGAGTACAGCGGGCTTTATTGCGTGGGTGCCGAGCGCTTTGTCACTGAAAAAGAGCTAGTAGATGGCGTCTGCCCAGATGACGGCAAAAAACCAGAACACAGAAGTGAGGCCAATTACTTTTTCCGTATGGAAAAGTATCGTCTTTGGTTGCGTGATTACATTGAGGACAACCCTGACTTAATTCGCCCGGAGCGCTACCGCAATGAGGTTTTAGCGATGCTCCGCGAACCCATTGGTGATTTGTCGATTAGCCGCCCAAAAAGCCGCGTGCCGTGGGGCATTCCACTACCCTGGGATGATGACCATGTAACCTACGTGTGGTTTGACGCACTTATTAACTACTACTCGGTGCTCGAGCACCACGGCACCACTAACCACTACTGGCCAGCCGTTAACCACTTCATTGCCAAAGACATCGTAAAACCGCACGGTGTATTTTGGCCCACCATGCTCAAAGCGGCAGGTTTGCCAATTTACCAGCACCTCAACGTACACGGCTACTGGCTTATTGACGGCACCAAGATGAGTAAATCTAGGGGTAATGTAGTACGCCCGCTGGATTTACAAGCCAAATACGGTAACGATGCGTTTCGTTATTTTCTACTACGCGATATGACCTTTGGACTCGATGCATCCTTTAGTGAGGTTGCTTTAGCTGAACGCATCAACAGTGACCTCGCCAACGACCTTGGCAATTTGTTAAACCGCACCCTAGGGATGCTCGGTAAGTACCGCGCGGGCGTTGTGCCGCAAGCATCCAGTGAAGCCAGCGAAACAATCTTACAAGATGTCTTTGCGCCACTTGCTAATAAGGTGAGTACTGCCTTTGACAACCTCCAGTTTGATAGGGCTATTGAGAGTGTTTTAGAGGCTGTCCGCCGCGCGAATAAGTATATTGCCGACACCAAACCTTGGGAACTGGCCAAAGATGACAGCCAGTCTGCACGTTTAGACGAAGTACTCTATAACTGTATTGAAGCCTTGCGCTGCGCGTCTGTGCTGCTCGAGCCCATCATTCCCAACAAATCCCAAGAACTGCGCGCCCAACTTGGGTTAACAGAGAGCTATACCCTGAACCAAGCCAGCACTTGGGGTCTTACCCCAGCAGGCACGCAAACCCAAGCCGGCGAGCCACTTTTCCCCAGAGTGGATTTATCTGCCTTAAAAGATGCCATTAACGAAGACGAGGACGAACTTGTGCACAAAGACGAAATTACCATTGATGACTTTGCCAAACTAGAGCTGCGCGTAGCTGAGGTTGTTCGCGCAGAACATCACCCCAAAGCGGACAAACTTTTGGTTTTACACGTGAAACTGGGTCCAGAAACCCGCACAATTGTGTCGGGTATTAAGCAGTGGTACAGCCCGGAAGAACTTGCTGGCAAAAAGGTGATTATTGTTGCTAACTTAAAACCAGTTAAGTTACGTGGCATTGAATCACAGGGCATGATTTTAGCTGCTGAAGATGCGGATGGTAACTTGAGTATTTCTGCGTTGGACAAAGATATTGCGAGTGGGAGTGAAGTGCGTTAAGGACGTTGCTAATAAACCTCGCCATAGAATTGAAGATGAGCTTGTTTATGAGGGCTCATCTTTTTTATTGGCCAGCAGCTTTTGTAGAGTTTGGATATTAACAGCATCATCAAAGATAGCGCGGATAGGTAGTCTTAAACCATCAATCACGGGGCTGGTGACGTGACCATCCGCAGATTTGAGGGCTAGGGTGTAGGTATCCTCTTGGAGGAGGTATTGCTCGAGTACCTCTCCTTCCGGGTCCACCAACCAGTATTCCTGCACGCCGTGCGCCGCATAATCCTCAAACTTAATGCCCCGGTCGCGGGATTCTGTGCTCTTTGAGAGAATCTCAATGACAAAATCTGGGGCTGGAAAGATCATCTGCTCAGGTTGAAAACTAGCTGCTTTGGAAATATTGAAAAAACACAGATCAGGTTCGTAGTCATTGCGGGTGAGTGATATGAGGATTTTTTCTTGACCTACAAACCCTAACCCACGCAGATGTATATAGTTTCGCAGCAACACCACAAGCCGCTGGCTACAGTCGTTATGGCGCTTCTTGACTGGCGAATGCATAATAATCTCACCGTTAATAAACTCTGTTTTGTCACTTTCTTGCATGTCGCCGTAAAACCGTTCACGTTGCTCTTTTTCGCGTTCTAAAATATCTTCAAGCTCAGCAATGTACAACGCCAGCTTTGGTGATTTGGCAATTGGCTCGAGCACCTTATCCATAGCCTCAGTTTAGCAAATCTTGCCCGCCTCAAAAAAATACCCTCCTCAAATGAGGAGGGTAACAACATCCTTGATTTAGGAACTTAGTTGAACAGGTACAGATACTCGCTGTAACCTTCTGCTTGCATATCTTCTACAGGCACAAAACGCATTGCCGCAGAGTTCATGCAGTAGCGCAAGCCAGTTGGTTCAGGACCGTCATTAAACACGTGCCCCAGATGGGAATCTGCGTGAGCTGAGCGCACTTCGGTGCGGCGCATAAACAGTTTGAAGTCATCGTGCTCGGTGATGTTAGCGGCTTCTAACGGCTGCGTAAAGCTAGGCCAACCTGTACCTGAACGATACTTATGCGTTGAGCTAAACAGCGGCTCACCTGAAACAATATCTACGTAGATACCATCCGCTTTATTGTCCCAATATTCATTGTTAAAAGGGCGCTCGGTAGCATCTTCTTGGGTGACGCGGTATTGCAGTGGGGTGAGCCTAGCGCGCAGTTCTTCGTCGCTAGGCATGATGAAGGCTGCAGCTGAGAAGGCAACAATTTCACCCGCAGCGTCCGCAGGAAGCACGGTTGCACCGCTATCATCTATGTTGCTAGTTGGGGTTTCAGCAGGCATCTCGGTGGCTTGTGGCAGTTGGTAGAGGGTGTCGTCATCTTCCCAAACATTGGCAATAAATTGCGTGCGACCTGAACCCCGGCGGTAAAGTGCGTAGCGCGTTGCACTCTTCAGGTAATAGTCCTGATGATAGTCCTCAGCTACATAAAATTCACCCAAAGGTAAAATTTCTGTGGCAATAGGTTGGTCAAATTTACCTGCTTGGTCAAGCGCTTGCTTAGCACCGCTTGCAAGCATTTCTTCTTCAGCATTGGCATAAAAAATAGCAGATTGATATGACTGCCCGCGGTCTACAAACGACCCACCCGCATCGCTAGGATCGTGCATACGCCAGAATGCACTGAGCAAATCTTGATAATCTAACAGGCTACCGTCGTAGAACACCTTGACAGCTTCGTAATGTCCTGTATTGCCAGAAACAACTTGGCGGTAGGTTGGGTCTAGCACGTCGCCGCCTGTGTAACCAGAAACAGCTTCAATGACGCCATCAAGTTTTTCAAAGTCAGCTTCGGTACACCAAAAGCAGCCGCCTGCAAAAACAGCACTAGCATAAGTTTCCTCGAGCATACTTATCTCTGGCGTAGTTGCATCTGGCGTTGTACTTTGTGAAGCTGCCAGTGACACAACTGAAACTAAAATCAAGCTCACTAACAACCAAGCTTGGCGTTTAAGCGTTACGCGATTACGATTTAACTTTTCCACACTTACCTCCAAAAACACCTACTATTTTGATTTTAACGCGTTTATAAGATGCCATGATTAGGACGCTAGGTAATGGCATCTATCTCAGCGTTGATATATCTAGCCTAGAGCAGTTACCGTCACAGCGACTGTCAACACATTGACACTATGAAGGTGAGATTGACATCGTGAAGATTATGAACACGCAGCTGTAAATTTTACTGCCAGCAAGACCTAACTGTTGGTGGGTGTCACCTACACTAATGCAATTGACGAAAACGTTACTGACGACGGTCTCCTTTGCGTCTGTCGCCACTACCTTCGCCACCACCTCCTCCTGCTGATTTTTTTTGTTTATGAGCTTGCCGCCCACCCAAAAGTGCACTCAAAATGACCCAGATGTCTAGGGGGTAGCTCGAGAAAACCCCCAGCGCACTCGCTAGCACATTAAATAGTCCTGTCAAAGTATTGCTAATGTACACTGCAACTAACTCCCAATCCACTGTCCATGTCTCTGTTCCTAAAGACAATAGAATAAGAAGTGCCACAACTGTGAGCCATACTTTTGACTCAAAAACAAACTTAAATGTATCTACTAATGAAAACCATGACAACACAATCCCAAAACCAACACCAAACGCAATTAACATGCTTGGCCAAGGGAGTTCTGCAAGGAACGCCGTAAGTAAGACGATAAATTCAGCAGTAAGTTGTGGCGCGGCCGGGGTGACCTCCATGCTTACAAACCAGCGTAACTAAAATTGTGAATTATAATAACGTGATGCCATTTCACAGGCGTATGTTATAACACTAGCTGTCCCATCAACGTTTCAAAATTACCTGCTAATATGGCACATTGTAGTAACTGATCAGGGAACTACTTTTTGTCGCCACCTGCTTTTTTGCTGAGTGTACCGCCGCCGCCCCACTTGAACTCTTCAGGTTTAGGTGGTGTTTTGACGCGGTAGGCTAAAAAGCCACCTACAAACAACCCAAAGATAATCCACACATCAACTTGTCCTTGCGGAAGTACCGCTAGACTGTTAGCTATGGCAAAAATGAGCCGGTTCACAAACCGCCCAGTGTAAATCGACATGAGCGTCCAGTCGATAACAAACACATTGGGGTTAATAAAAATAATTACCAAGGTGATGAATACCGCAATAATTACAGGTGGTTTGAGCGCAGGTTTCAAAAAATTTCGTAGGGTCATGTAACAAAACACAACAATAAAGCCAAGCGCAACGCCAATTAACAACTGCCCAACAGGCAGATAGCCCACGCCATCCACCATGAGCTCGAGGCCGTCAAAAATAGACTGGGTCGCGCCGTCGTTTGCAACTCGCTCGTTCATGCTTGGTCATTATGTTAGCAAAAAATGTGCCATGAGATAATTTGTGGGCAGATATTTGAAACGTTGGTGTGCATTACAGGTGACCAACGTCACTGCTCGAGCGCAGC
>JBCCBI010000284.1:0-7430 GCA_039034155.1 Deinococcota bacterium
AATATGTCTGCGTATAGTTCAGCTGACTACTCAGCAAAAACTCGCAGTATGCCAAACGGTGGTTGCTGTAATCCATTCCCTATCGTTTCATTTCCTTACCTCGTGCGTAAGTCCTATTAGATTAGTCCTCGAGCGGAAACGTAACATATACCGGGCGGTCAGCTTCTTCGTGACCGCCTGCGCGCGTGTAAAGACGCCGAGCAGCTCGGTTATCTTCCTCAGTAAGGACCCAAGCCTCTTTACAACCAAGGGCTTTGGCGTGCTCGAGCAACGCTGCCATAAGTGCCTTGCCAATCCCGCGACCTTGCTGTGACGGTACAACCCCAACCTCGTTAATCCATAATTCGGGTGCTTTATCAGGATGTACATAGTGCACGCCCGTGGCCATGCCTACAACTTGCCCATCTTTACAAGCAACCACAATATGATGGCGGGGATCTCCCAAAAATTCAGCGCACCAGTGTGGCTGGACTGGATTATCAAACACATCTGGGGCAACGTTCTCTAAAACGGTAGCGTCAGCTTGGGTTAGTAAGCGGATGTCAACATTACTCATTGATTCTTGTCCATGTCATCCCGCTCCATATTAAGGTGTTGTCCTAACCTCTCTGACTACTTGGGTAAGTGCCCACAAGCCAGCTGCCGCAGACACCTCACGATCACTGGATGTTACAGCAATGTAGATATTATCCTCAACAAGATAGGCAACTTCTGCATTAAACCCTGTAATACCACCGCTGTGGCCTAGCATCATGCCTGGTCCTTGGCTACCACCGGGGGCATTGGTGAGTTGTACACCTTGCCCGTAATAGGTTTGGGTACCTGCTGGTGCTGGGATGAGGGGCTGCATAGGGTACATGGTGCCAAAAGACTGACGCACAGCTGCTTCAGATGTAAGTTGTCCTGCTAAGAGTGCATGCCAAAACAGCAGCAAGTCAGCAGCGGTAGACGCAAGTGCGCCAGATGTATAAGGCGTTGCGTAATCAATAAACGTGTCGGTAGCAGTGTCACTAGGAATACCATTTGCATGACCGCTCACAACGTTATTTAAGGGTGTACGCGGGGCTGGCATTGTCGTGGTATCTAACCCTAACGGCTGGGTAATACGCGCTTGCAAAACCTCAGCAAAGGATTTGTCTTCGGTTGCTTCTATAATACGCCCGAGTATCACGTAACCTGTGTTGGTATACGCCCAAGACGCACCCGGACAAAACTGAGCTGGATAGTCACTGACAATAGCAACGAGCTCATCCGGGCTGCGGTAGTCTGCACCTAAATCGCGTCCGTCTGGCAGGGCGTTAAAGCTGACGAGTCCGTTGGTGTGCTCGAGCAAGTCACCCACGGTCATCAGCTCAGCGTTGGGAACCTCAGGAAACCACTGAGCGACACTATCGTTTAAACTAAATTTACCTTCTAACACAAGCTGCTGAACAATAACAGACGTAAATGCTTTGCTGATGCTAGCAACTTGAAAAAGCGCCGGGTCAGGCAGGGGGGTTTGGGTATCTGCTCGAGCAACACCTTTTGCTGCCGTCCACATGCCCTCACCAGGAATGGCCACAGCGGCACTGACTGCCGGGTAGAACTCGAGCAACTCGGTAAGACGGGTATCTAGGCGGCTCGCTAATGTTTCATCAAGCTGGCCGTCAATAGGTAAGCCTAAATCCGCATTCCAAATTGATTCAGGAACCGTACGCAGGGGCGGGCCTAAATAAGTAGTCGGCGTGCAGGTAACAGCTGGTGTGTCTGTACTGGGTGAGCACCCAATGAGCACAAGCAAACTCATCAATGTGAGGCTTAGAATGCGCCTTTGATGGCATCTTCGTTGTATCAGCATAGAGTTTAAGGTCACCCATCAACCTTAACCAAAGCTGAATCCCACTCGTGTCAACGCTCAAACATTATTTTATTGGTGATGCTACTGATACTTAAAGAGGTTGGGCTGCTTGGGCATTGCCAGCAACCCAATCTGCCCCCGTCTCGGTTACTTCATACTTCCAGACAGGCAAGCGTTCTTTGCACAGCTCAATACAGGCATTGCAAGCATCTAGGGCTTCGCGCCGGTGTGCTGAGGCAATCACGATGGCAATAGACGTGTCACCGGGAAAAAGCCGCCCCAGTCTGTGGGCAATCACAATTTTACCTAGCTCAAACTGCGCCCGTAATTCCCCAGCCACTTGCTGCATTTGCGTGAGGATCATGCTGTTATAGCCCTCGTAGTCAATGTGAGTGACAACCTCACCTAAATTAGGGGAACGAACCGTGCCAATAAAGCTAGCTTGTGCCCCCCATGCAGCGGCCCTAGCCTGCTGACTCAAGGTATCTAGCTCGAGCACATCCTCAGTCACAATAAACACATCTTCTGTTGTAGTTGATGCCACCTCTGAGCTTGCCCCGCCCGACACAGGCGGAAAAAATGCCACTTTGTCACTCGCTTGAATTACGGTATCAGGGTCTGCGTAGTGTTCATTAATAGCACAAAGTGCACCTTTGAGGGAGATGCCATAGGTCTGCTCAACTAACGTTGCACAGCTGCGGGCAGTTGTTCCTAGCGGGCACTCGAGGCTAACTTCTTTATCGCCAATCACCTCACGGTAAGACGCAAACAGTAAAATCTGAACGATCACAACTTGACTATATCAAGTGTCAAGAGCTTAGGGCCCTCCGCTGATGCTAGCAGGTAGCTCGAGCTGCCCGGCGTTTACATCCTCACCGCGCGCGCCCCAAACGACCACCGTGCCATCGCGCTTAAGCGCTGTGGAATGAAAAAAGCCAGCGGCAATGTCGATGACATCTGTCAGACCTTCCGGAACATCACTTTGACCGTGGTCAAACTGGCTGCCTTCAGCTCCCCAAGCCACAACCCGTCCATCCCTTGTGAGCGCAAGTGAGTGTAAAAACCCTGCGGCAATATCGACAACATCGGTTAAATCTGGAGGGATATCAAGCTGCCCTACGTTGAGTTCATCTTGCTGTGCGCCCCAAGCCACAATAGTTCCCGAACGGGTGAGCGCCAAACTGTGCGCGCCCCCGGCGGCAATGTTAATAACATTGCTGAGATCTGTAGGGACGTCTGCTTGACCAACATCAGAATCTGTACGATGTTGCCAGGCCACCACTTGACCATCTTGGCGTAACGCCAAACTGTGTACGTTGCCCGCAGAAATACCCAAAACACCGTCTACCGTGTCAACATTTTCTGTCCCTGAGCCCCAAAACGCTAACCGCCCACCTTCAAGTAGCGCGAGGCTATGCCCGCCACCAGCCGCCACTGCAATTGCCGGAGGTAAGCTCGGGGGAACCTCAGTTTGTCCAAAATTTACGTTCTCTGCAAACGCACCCCATGCAAAAATGCTGCCGTCGCGCCGCAAGGCCAAACTGTGGGTGTGTCCTGCTGCTACGTCAACAACGCCAGACAGACCTTCTGGAACAAGGGTTTGCCCTTGGTTAAAACCACCCTGCGCGCCCCACGCGACAACCGTGTTCATGTTGGTAAGTGCCAAGGAATGCATACCGCCAGCCGCAATGGCAATCACCTGCTGCTGACTGGTTTGCGCGCGACCAAGGTGGGTCCAACTTAGCAAGACGATAGCAAGCACCAACCACCATGTGTACTGTTGTTGACCTAAATTGTCAGAACGACCCATATTGTCACAACAACCTGTATGAAGGTGCTCGAGCCTCTTCCACTGTTTAAGCTGATGCCATCTTCTCAACCTACGCCCAACCTGAAAGCCTTTTGTCATGATGTGTCTAGTGTACCGCAGACATTCTCGAGCAACACTTATGATTTCTTGTAAATCGTCTCAACACCTCAAAAAGACGACTAGAAGATGACCAGAAGACGACCACAACCTTTTAAGCCTCTAAATCATGGTTGAATAAGGTGTTGTGATTCGCAAATTACCCGAGGCCGTCATCCGCGAAATTGCTGCTGGCGAGGTTATTACTGCGCCTGTGGATGTGCTGCGCGAACTGCTAGATAACGCACTGGATGCAGGTGCAAGCCGGGTTGCCGTAACGCTCGAGGGTGGCGGCATCACCAACATTCAGGTTGAAGATAACGGCTCAGGCATTCCCAAAGACCAACTAGCTTTGGCGCTTGCGCCGCATGCTACGTCCAAACTGACTTCTCTAGATAACATTCAAACCCTAGGCTTTCGAGGTGAAGGTCTTTTTGCTATTGCCACTGCTGCTACTGTGAGTCTGACCAGTCGCCCAAGTACCCAACTTGTCGGGGCAACGCTCGAGCTACCTGCCCATCATCACAATATGCTCGAGTCCCATTTAGAAACTCAGCCCATCCACGATCACCCGGGCCCCGCTGGCACCTCGATCACAGTGCGTGAGCTATTCGCCCACATGCCCGCCCGACTAGCTGCGCTTGACAGCGCCAGCATGGAAGAAAAACGCTGTTTGCATCTCACGCAGCGCTATATTATCCACTATCCTCACCTAGCCGTAGCGTGGCAATCCGACGCGCAGCAGTGGTCGTACGCAGGCGGCACTTTTGTGGATGCTAGCAAGTTTGTCTGGGGCACCCTCACCAGTAACCGCTTGGTTGATATTGCTAGTGACATCAATTCAGAAGACATCAATTTGAAAGACGATGTGGACGACGGTGCGGGCAACGATGTTCACATCTCCGGGCTTATCTCGCGTCCCG
The DNA here is from genome assembly GCA_039034155.1 of Deinococcota bacterium. Taxonomy (GTDB): domain Bacteria; phylum Deinococcota; class Deinococci; order Deinococcales; family Trueperaceae; genus JBCCBI01. Next base: position 4,667 of record JBCCBI010000284.1, read on the forward strand.
AGCTATCGCGCCCACGCCGTGATAGATTGCTGCTAGCCATCAACGGCCGTCCGGTTCACTGGCATGACGCGCTTGTGAACGCCTTGCTCGAGGCTTACGGGGAACTCCTGCCAGCAGGTCACTATCCGGTGGGCATTATTAACCTCACCCTGCCACACAATGCCGTGGTGGTTAATGTGTCACCGGATAAACGTCATGTAAAACTACGGGATAGTGACGCGCTCGCCAAGGTACTTGAGGAGGCGGTTCGCACAACCCTCGCAGGGCACCCACTCGCACCTGCCCTGCCTGATTTTGCGGCTGCGAGTCAGCTCACGCCAGTGTCATCTCATGCTTTTCCAGACCTTAATTACGTAGGGCAGTACCGCGAATTGTATCTGCTAGCAGAAGCCGGCAGCGAGCTGTGGGTTATTGACCAGCACGCCGCGCACGAGCGTATTGTCTTTGAGGAGCTCGAGCGACGGTATATGCAAGAAGTACCACTCGAGCTAACTGCCCCCGAACTTTTACCTATGACCGAGGCTGAGGTGGCGAGCTACCTAGCTAAGCGAGATGAATTAGCAAATAGAGGAGTTGTGCTCGAGCCTTTCGGTGCTGGCGTGAATGCAACCACCTGGCGCGTGCGAAGCATCCCTGCGTTTTTGGTAGGTCACGAAAACCTCATCCCCAATCTAGTTAAAGACAGCTTAAATGGCGATGACGTAAGTACAGCGTGGCGGCGCATTTTAGCGCGGCTCGCCTGCTTGCCTGCCATTCGTGCCGGACACGTTCTAATTGATGCTGACGCGCAAGACTTATTAGACGGTCTGGCTGCTTGTCAGACGCCGTGGGTATGTCCGCATGGCCGTCCGACGGCGTTGGTTTTGGACGAGCTTGAACTTGCTAGGCGGTTTGGGCGGCGGGGGGTACGGAGTGTGAAACAGGTTTATACCAACCAGACTGAGGCTGACAAAACACCCATCTCTAAGCTGAGGTTAACGTGATAGAAGAAGGTCAACACTTACTTGATAAATAGCAAGCTATTCTCCGTTTACAAGATTGGGATGTTCAGCTGCAACTTGTTAATAAGTCCTGGCGCAAAACAGACGATATCAAAATTGATGCCCACGACAAAAAAGCCATCTTGCTCATCAATGCCCAAAATCCACATAACGACCAGCTTGAAGAGGTTGTAATTCATGAGCTTTTGCATCTTAAACTTTGGGACTTGACCAGATGCTCGAGACGCTTTTGGAAAGTGTGTTTGGCACAGACGAGCGTGACCCAAAGTATACCTTTGCCTACGCGCAATTTATGGATGTGCTCGAGCCAACTGTTGAAGACCTTACCAAAACCTGTTTACGGCTTAGCAGCAATGATACAGAGCTTTCGTTTGGTCGGGTGCAGGCTATGGTAGACAAGGAATTAGAAGATTTGTAGCTTGACGACTAATTGACTAAATACTTTAAGAGATGCAAACCTAGACATCACTTCTTGCGAATTTTGATTGCAACGCCATGCTTTTTGCCAAAACACTCGAGCACATCCAACAACAGCTTGCACAAGATAGTTACGTCGGTGTACAGCTTTATATTTCACTCAAGGGTGATGTTTTGCTCGATACAGCCTTGGGGCAGGCGACTCCAACAACACCTATGCAGCAAGATACTGTCATGCTGTGGTTTTCTTCAGGTAAACCCATCACCGCCGTTGCAGTTGCCAAGCAGTATGAGCGCAACCTCTTAGACTTAGACGATAAAGTTAGCTTGTTTATTCCGGAATTTGCACAACACAACAAAGCAGACATTACCATTCGCCATTTGCTGACCCACACAGGTGGTTTTTTAAGAGAGTGGCATTGGCAAAACTACCTTAACCAACCTTGGCAAGACATCATCAAAATGATTTGCCAAGCACCACTTGAATCAAACTGGCATGTCGGGGAAGATGCTGGCTATCACCCTGCGTCATCTTGGTTTGTTCTTGGAGAAATTATCCGGCGCGTTGATGGGCGCGATTACGCGCGTTTTGTACGTGAAGAAATTTTTGAACCACTAGGCATGACGAACTGTTGGTTAGGCATCCTTCCTGAAACAGACATACTCTCGCTAGATTTAGGGACTATGTACAACACCTCTCGTGAGCTTCCAGCACCCTATCCACATGCGGTCTTTGATTCACAGGCAGCACTCGAGTGGTGCAATCCTGGCGAACGGGCTCGAGGTCCAATACGTGAACTTGCTATTTTGTACGAATGTTTGCTAGCTCAAGGAAAACATGCAGGACATTCTTTCCTACAGCCCGACACTGTACAAACCTTAACCACAGCACACAGCCACAGCATACGTGATAAAACCATAGGGCAGGCCGTTGACTGGGGGCTTGGCTTTGCCATTAACTCACCTGCAAGTAGTGACTATCGTTACTTTGGCGAGTCGTTTTCACCTTCAACCTTTGGACACGGAGGCTATCAATCATCGTTGGCGTTTGCTGATCCTGAAGTAGGACTCACAGTAGCCCTCTTACTCAATGGCACACGCCCCGGGCGTCGTTGTCACGAGATTGCCCAGAGCATTTGGCAGGAGCTTTTTGGCTGATCTTTTAGCTTGCAGGTCACTGAACACTAGACCTCTTGCAAAAGTAGTGACTGCTGATTCAAAGTAAGGGATGAGATATGAACAGGTTAAGAGGTTAGCACCAGAAGGGTTTAAGCGTTTGACAGGTGTTAAGCCAGCCGTGTTTGAGCAGATGCTAGGCGTGTTAGGAGAGGCTGAACGGCAGAAGA
>JBCCBI010000285.1:0-7413 GCA_039034155.1 Deinococcota bacterium
ACGAACCCTTACAATCTGATCAAGTCCTGAGTAGTTTTAACCAAGCACGTAAATTTAAGCAGCTCATCTCTACTAATTTTATACATGAACGAACTGTCGGGTTTTACGCTGACCAGATGCACGTAAGTACAACCCATTTGCACAATATTGTCAAAGAAACAACCGGACAAACCCCCGGGCAACTTATTCGTAATGAAGTTGTTTTGGAAGCCAAACGTTTGCTCACGCATACAACGCTCTCTGCTGCTGAGGTGGGCTACCAGCTCGAGTTTGACGACCCCGGCTACTTTAACCGCTTTTTTAAACGAGAGGCCGGTCTAACCCCTGCCCAATTTCAAACCCGCAGTTTAGAAAAGTACAACTTTTGCTAAGCTGCTGTTCTTCTATCATCTTTCCGTTCCACGTATCCTAATTTGCGTTATGCAACTACATCAGCAAAGGAGGGAAGGTTGATTGTGAGCCGTAAACCTAAAACATTAGTTTAACTGGGGTTTATTGCTTTTAATCATACGGGACGCTATGGATACGAGAGAGGTTTGGATGCTAGGTAAAGCAACAAACCAGGAAGGAAATTACCATAAAACATATATTACTTTTACTTACCCTAGTCTTGCTCAGTTCAGTGAGTGCGCAAGATGATACTTTAACGCCAATGTCAAGTACCATTGAATTTGGACCCTGCACAGAGTTTATTGGTGGCTACTATGTACCCGAAGCTTCAGCCCGTCTGCTCGTGCCAGACGAGTATACGCTAGCTGTCAATGATGATGGAGCTGTAGTGGCGCAAGTGCGAGCTATTAACTGCGATACTATCTCGATCACCTACGAAGATGGTTCCACAGACGAAGGTGGGCAGCACATTCTCTACCAACTTGGTACTGCAGTGCTACCACCCGTAGAGCTGGATGCTAACCCGTATCTCGAGGGCGCAGCAGAAATCACCCACTACCACGCCTATGCGTACAACACCCTCACCAGCTTTGAACCCCTAGCAGAGGCCCTTCAGCAAGCAGGCATAAGTGGCGTTTCTTATGTAGACGACCTCGTCTTCTATACGGGTGACAATAATCCTGATGCTTGCGAGCTTGTGCCAGTGCATGGGTCTGTCTCAACACCAGCAGACTTAGCCCTGAGTTTTGCAGGTATGGTCAGAGATTTGGGGCTCGAGCCTACAGACGGCTGTGAATTTGGCCCCAACGACATCACCGTGTCAGAACGTGCCCTCTGGTGGACCGATGGGGAGTTTGGCACCGCAATTTCGGATACGGCTGTTCCCAACTCACAACGTTTACTGTTCAATGGCGACGCTAACTTTATGCCCCTGCCAGTGGCCTACAACCCACTAGGTGTCACCATGCAAGCTATTGCAGGCGGTGCAGAGCCTATGCAGTTTTCCTTTACCATGTCTGGCATCCTCGAGCGTGGCGAGGTCTTTACGACTCTGCGACTCGTCACAGAAGACTAGAGTTCACATCAGCTAGTTAAAGATACCTTTGAGTGACGTTATCTCTAGCGATACATATCAATCAACTGGGTGGGTCAATCTACACGTCTCTTACCTCATCAAGCTTGATTCAACTTAGTGTGAATGACCAATACTAAAGTTTCTGACTGTGGAGCATCGACAAAACCCGATGTTCCGCAGTTTTTTATTGGCCATCACCTCTATTGGGCACACTTGAAGGCTACTTTAGAAAAGTACAAGTTTTTCTCAGGGATTGTTCTTTCCCTAAGCTCTCTGCAGCTCATATCCTAATTTATGTTGCCTATGTGTACAGCGAATAGGTTTACGCAAATAGGTGTACGCGGCAAGGCAATAAACCCTCGAAAAGGATGTGCGGCATGAAAAAGTTTTTGTATACGGTTGTGATGGTGAGCTTAGCCAGTATTCTGTTGAATAGCGTTCTCGCCCAAACGCCCGTCAAGATCAACATCACCAACACGATTCAAGGAGCGTTTACAGACAATGCAGAAGTGCCTTTTGGTCAGGATGTTGGCTATCAGGAAATAGGTAGTGGGCTCGAGCTAGACGACACCACCACCGAATTCGTCTATGACATTGCCGTAACCGAAACAGGTCTAAGCCTCACCTGGGTCAGCAACGAAAACAACGACCAACTCGCCAGAGTCATTGAAGAAGGTACCTTTGACCGTTACTACATTCGCTTTGATCAGCCTGTCTTGGCAGGTGCAAGTGTTATGGCTAGAGCCAGCTTAGTTCCCGACATCATCAGCATGAATGCGTCCGAACTGGTGATTCAAGTTGGTCCCGGTATGGAAGTAGGTCCTGGGTTTGATGCTGAACTTGTCTTTGAGCTTGCTGACACCAGCGCTGCAACTCCTGTTCACATGACGATTAAAAATACTTTTCAAGGTAGCTTTTCAAACAACATCGAAGTTCCGTTTGGCAATAACAGCAGCATGGTCTTGGCTGACAGTATGCATTTGGATAGCAGTTTGACGGCATTTGTGTACGACATCCAACTTGATGACGGTACGCTTAGCATGGCTTGGATTAGTAACGAAGATAACGACCAACTTGCTAGAGTCCTTGAAGAAGGTACGTTTGACCGCTACTACATTACTTTTTCGGAAGATGTTTTGAATGGCGCAAGTGTGAACGCTGCGTCTACCTTATCGCCTAATATTACCTCAGTCACACCCAACAGTTTGCTACTAGAAGTAGGCGCAGGTATGCAGGTTGGCCCCGGTCAAGACATCACCATTGATTTAGATATTGAAAGCAGTGTAATGGCCAGCATGGCCAGTGGAGGCATGATGCAAAACGCAGTTATAGAAGTCATCAACTTTCAGTTATCAGAAGGTGTCACGGAAGACCAGTTTTTAGAGCTTAACCAACACATGAAAACAACGTATGTGTCACAACAACCCGGCTTTATCTCACGGGAAACCTCAGTAACAGACGCAGGTGACTGGCAAATTGCGGTTCACTGGCAAACGATGCAAGACAGCGAGCAATCTATGGCTGGCTTTAGTGATGCTGACGGTGCTGCAGATTTCTTTACGCTCATGAACATGGATACCTTTAGTCTTACACATCGTTTTGTAAAGTAAGGCTTTTAAGCAATTGGATTTGCCCTTGATGATCTATACACATGTTCATCAAGGGTCTTTTTGAAGGGACACCTTATGGGTCAAAAACTAGACAACGCTAAAAACCTTTACCTAGAAGGCATTCGTGATGGGAACGCTCGAGCCGCAGTCACTAACTACACGGGCGCACGCTACACCCAACACAGTACCGGTGTGAAAGACGGCGTCGAGGGATTTGTAGAATTCTTTGAGCCATTTATTGCCCGCAATCCCAAGCGAGATATTCAGATTGTGCGCGGCTTTGAGGACGGCCAGTATGTCTTTTTGCAAGCCTACCAAAGTCTAAATGACGGTGAAGCACAGTGGGTCACGACAGACTTTTTTGATACCGATGAAGATGACAAAATCGTTGAACATTGGGATGTCATTGCTGAATATTCTGCCAAGACACCCTCGGGGCATACGTCGGTTGACGGATCCACCGAGATTACAGATTTAGATAAAACCGAAGAGAACAAAACCTTAGTTCGTGGTCTCATTGAAGATGTACTTATGCGCAATAACCCCAAGACTATTGACAACTACATCTCTGCAGAGACCTACATTCAACACAACACAGACATAGAAGATGGGCTTGATACCTTCAAAGGACTTGCCCTAGCTGACTATAGTCCCTTAGTTTACCAAGACATCGTTTTAATGGTCGGACAAGGTAACTTTGTGGCAACACTTTGTAAAGCAACCTGGGAAGATACACCTTATGCCCAAGTTGATATATTCCGACTAGAAGACGGTTTGGTTGTTGAACATTGGGATAACGCTGAACCTGTACCACCTAAAGATGAGTGGGCCAATAGCGGGAAGTTCTAAGTGCAGTAAGTGAGTAGCTACATGTAGCTATCTAGCCTCAACCAGCGCTTCAAACTGGACAATACGCTCAGTTGCCACCGCAAGACTCGCCTCCCAAAATGCAGGTGCTTCAATGTCAATGCCAAATTCAGCGGCTAAGGTGGGAGCATCTGCCATACCTGTACGCGACAGCAGTTCATCGTAATTTTGTTTAAACTTGTCAGGGTTTTGCTGGTAGCGCTGGTATAATCCTAAGCCAAAGAGGTAGCCAAAGGTGTAGGGGAAATTGTAAAAACTGCGTCCTGTAGAGTAATAGTGTCCTTTTTGCGCCCACATGTAGGGGTGATAGGTTGCTGGGGTGAGCGCATCGCCGTAGGTTTGGGTTTGCGCCTCGAGCATGGCCTCTTTAAGCTCATTGACTGACAGCTCACGGTCGTGGCGTTTATTAAATACGGCGTGTTCAAATAAGAACCTCGAGTGAATATCTACCACCAGTTGGGTTGCACCTAGTAGGTCTTGCTCGAGGATGGCAAGTTTAGCTTGGTCATCACCCTGTTGGTCTGCTGCTGCCAGTAACGCGTTCACCACAATTGTCTCACAAAAAATGCTGGCTGTTTCAGCGAGGGTCATGGGGCTACTAGCTTGAGCCGTGGTGCGTTCAAAGCGGTACATACAGTCGTTGTGGTAGCCGTGACCAAGTTCGTGGGCGAGGGTAAACAGGTCATCTAAGTTGCCCCCAAAATTAAGCAAAATACGCGAGGCCTGTTCAGACATGACCGGCGCACAAAACGCACCCGACACTTTACCTTTGCGCGGCGGTACATCAATCCACTGCTTATCAAAAGCTTTTTGGGCAAAGGCCGCCAAGCTACCAGAATAACTCGCAAAATGTGTGACGATAAAGTCTTGAGCAGCTGGCCAGGTGTACTGAGGCAGGTTTTGGCTGATGGGGGCGTTAATGTCGTACCAGTCTAAGGTATCTTTACCCAGCAGTTTTGCTTTTGCTTTCAAGTAACGGCGAAACATAGGAAATGCAGCCTGACACGCGTGTTGCATGGCATCCAAACTTTTTTTAGAGATGCTACTTGTAAACAAAGCCTCTGCAAGTGCACTATTATTGTCACTGTCTTCAGCGCGCCAACCACGACGTGACGTCAGCGTATTCACGTGACCTTTAATGCTGTTCAAGCAAGCAGCAATTGTAATGTCGTGGTTAGAAAATAGCTCCATCTCAGCTTCATAGGCGCGTTTACGTACGTCTTTACCTGGATCAGAGGCAAAGTTTTTAAGTTCGCTCAACGCGTATTCACGAGGTTCGCCGTCAATACTTGCAACCACTGTTTGCTTGCTGATAATTTCCCGGTAGAGGCTGACCCACGCTGAGGCCGCGGTTGGCTCGAGGGCAGACTCGAGCGCTTCAGCAGGGTCATCCATCATGTGCTCCGCACCAATGGCGAGTTGCGCTAGAACATAGCGGTGGTCGCGTGCGAGTGGTGACTGCTGGCTCAGTTGCTCGAGGTCCCGGCCGCCCAGCCAACGCACAAACGTTTTTTGATAGATAGACAGCTTACTTAACTGCGTTCCCAAACGCGACTTTTCAGCTTGGGCTGGCTCGTCAAAGGCATCGGTGGATAATGTAAGCGACAAATACCCCATCATTTTGCCAACAAGCATACGTATCTCGAGCCACTGCTGAAACCCGGTGTTAAAGGTATCAACTATTTCTGAATCTGTCTCCTCAGCCTTGTCTAAGGTGTCACAGTAACTTATAAAGGTAGCTATTAAACCTTCTAAATCACGGTTAGCCTGCGCCCAAGCCTCGCTTTCTAGTGATGGGTAGATGGACTCGAGCTGCCAGTGCGGTAACACTTGGGATGCTTTAGACGTTGAAGATACACCAGCGGATAATGTCATATCTGCAAACTGATTGCTCATAGTTGCTATTATTGCTCATAGTTGCTATTATGGTGCCTTCGCGAGTATACGTAGGTCGCTTTGAGTTTAACGTTGACACGAAACCTCTTGTGTAAAACTAAGCTTGGTAATGGCGTCAATCAGATAGTTGAGGTCGTCACCTCGAGCCAGCCTCACTCTGTCCTGTGATTTGAACCTGCTGTAAAGCCATCGATAAAGGCTCAAACTGACCACGTAAAATCACATAAAATCCACGTAGATACAAACAGTATCAACTTGGTCTACGTGGATGTAGTTATGTGCTTTCCTCATTTTAATGGGGGTTGACACTTTGTAAATCAGCCGAATTGGGTATCACCCGAGTAGGTCTATGATTGTTGTTTCAGATAGGCCTCGAGCTTGTCAAATTCTTGGTCAACACCTTCTGCCATACCCATGCTGATGACCATATCCAGATCTTCTTTGCGTTCAAACACAGTTGTATTGGTGACTGTAGTTTTGCCATCCACCTCTTCAAAGATCACTGTGATGCTCATATTAGGTGTGTCAGGCAGGATATTGCCATCACTATCCACAAAGTTGTCGGTCGAGATAATTTTTTCTGGCGGGACGATGTCTTGGTAAATGGACTTTCCCCAACTTTCCATCATGCCCCCTTCACCGTCAGGTCCGCGCATGCAGTACAGCCAACTTCCACCCACGCGAAAATCCATCTCACACACAGGCAACTCCCAACCTTCGGGACCCCACCAGTGTTTGAGGTGCTCACACTGGCTAAACGCAGCAAAAACCAGCTCACGTGGTGCGTTAAAGCTGCGGGAGACTTCAAAGGTACGGTCTTGGATGTTAGGACTTGTCATCGTCATCTTTCTCTCCTTTTGTAGGTTCTGACTGTAGGGTTTCAAGATAGGTTTCCAAGCGGTCAAAGCGTTCGTTCCACAAGTGCTCAAAACTCGCCACCCAGTCGTGAATGGGTTTGAGTTTGCTGGCGTTTAGGCTATAGAAACGCTGTTTGCCAGCTTTACGTACACTTACTAGCTCCACCTCCTTAAGAACTTTGAGATGTTTAGATACCTGCGGTTGTTTAAGCGTGAGCTGTTCGGTGAGGTCATTTACTGACTGTTCACCTGCAGCCAACATGCTGATGATGCCGCGGCGTTGCGGCTCGGCAATGGCATTAAAGACATCTGCCGTGGTTGCGAGTCTCGCCATAGATGACTATATATTCTTATATAAGAATATGTCAAGAGCTAGAGCTCTCAAGTCATCAATCCTTACGTCAGACACACCAAAAGTTACTTTTGCAACGACAAGCTTTACACAACCTTTTCTGTAGGTGTGGATGCTATCTGCTGATCTAATTGATAATCTCAAACAACTTTAAAGAGGTTCTCTAGGTTTCTTATCTAATTGATAATCTCAAACAACTTTAAAGAGGTTCTCTAGGTTTCTTAATCTGCACGTCTCGTGTTTAATGTCGAGAGGTTAAGGTCGTCATGTTTGCATGCAAAAAACGCCACCCAAGCAATATGAGTGACGCTTTCTATTACTAATTTAGTTGGTGGCGATGGAGAGACTTGAACTCTCGACCTCACG
>JBCCBI010000286.1:0-7369 GCA_039034155.1 Deinococcota bacterium
ATCTTGCCTAAGGCGTCGATAGGCAAGCGTCCTGCTTGGAACGTAGTTTATGCGCAGCACAAGACTCGAGCGGGCCTCCTTAGCGCGCTTAAACAAGGTCACAGCTACGTAAGCGCCCAACCGAGCTTGCAACTTGAAGCGTCGGACGGTCGCGGCAACACTTGGATGATGGGAGATACCATCACTTCTTCAGACCCAATCACTATTCAGGTAAATTGGGAAGATGTTCCAGATGGAGCCTACATTCAGCTTAAGATAGATGGCAATATACAGCGTTTAGAAGAAGCTTCAACAGGCAGTTGGCAAGATAGTTTCGACCCGAGTACGTTTCAGTGGCTGACGCTCGAGGTTTGGGATGACGCCGGTGCGTGGGCGTTTACAAATCCGCTCTACGGCACGCGGCTAGCGCAGGAACGCAACTAAGATGACGGTACTAGGATGACAGTCGCTAGTCCAGAGCTAGCTCGAGTTGACACCTCAAACAAGCCTATCTTAGAAATCAACAACCTACACGCCTCGTTTTATACCGATGAAGGTGTGGTGCGGGCCGTGCGTGGTGTGTCGTTGAGTGTGGCAGCGGGGCAAACCTTGGGTGTTGTCGGTGAATCTGGTTGTGGAAAGTCAGTCACTGCCCACGCCATTTTGCAGCTCATTCAAGCCCCTGGACGCATTGATAATGGCGACGTTTGGCTACATCGTCATGATGACAGCCTCAACTTGACCAAACTCGACCGTTACAGCACTACCATGCGGCAGGTGCGCGGTGGCGACATCGCCATGATTTTTCAAGAGCCCATGACGGCGCTTTCGCCGGTTCACACCATCGGTCAGCAGATTGTTGAAGCCATTCGTTTACACGAACCCATGTCTAAACGTCAGGCAAGGATTCAAGCTACCGACTTACTTGACCGCGTGCGTATCCCTAACCCTAGCAAACACATTGATGCCTACACCTTTGAACTATCTGGCGGTATGCGCCAACGCGCTATGATTGCTATGGCACTGGCGTCATCCCCGTCTGTACTGATTGCTGATGAACCTACCACTGCACTAGATGTCACTACCCAAGCGCGTATCTTAGACCTTTTACAAGAGTTACAAGCGCGCTACGGGATGGCACTGGTACTCATTACCCACGACTTAGGGGTGGTAGCCAGCATGGCAGATGAGGTTGCGGTCATGTACTTAGGGGCAGTCGTTGAGCAAGCGCCCGTGGGCGAGCTGTTTCACGACCCCAAACACCCGTATACTAGGGCGCTGTTACGGTCTGTTCCCACGATCAAACTGGGCGAAAGCCAGCCACTAGCGGTCATTCCAGGTGTGGTGCCACCTGGCACCCACGTGCCCCAAGGCTGTGCGTTTGCGGGGCGCTGTCGTGAGGTCGTCGCTGGTCTGTGTGAGCAGGTACCTCCCGCCACGATCATCCTGAATGATGCCATCGTTAACAATGCCGTAAATGATGAGGGTAACAACGCAACACGCCGTGTTGCGTGTCATCTCGAGGACCCTGTCCAGCAACATCACTTACCTAACGATATCAATCAGAATAATGATGAGGTTAGCAAGCAAGGTTTACAGCCTCAGCTTGAAGATCACACAAAAGCATCACAACTTATTGGGGTGGATACGCAGCAGGTTGATAGTCATAGTGAAGCGCCATCATCTACTAACGCTAAAATAACGAATATTGTTCTAGACATTGATAACCTGTCTGTCCATTACCCTGTTTTAAGTTCAGGCATTTTACGGCGCAAAACAGGTGTAAAAGCAGCTGTAGATGAGGTGTCGCTGACCTTACACGCAGGTGAAGCCCTGGGACTAGTTGGTGAATCGGGGTGTGGCAAAAGCTCCCTTGCACACGCGCTGGTGCGGCTTACCAAGATTCACGGGGGCACAGTGCATCTCGAGCACGAACTTGCTGGCATGATTAACGTACCATCAGCTCGCGGGGACGACCTCAAAATCGTGCGGCAGACTATGCGCATGATCTTTCAAGACCCTTATAGTTCACTTGATCCGCGACTCTCTGTACGCGATGTTGTGGGTGAATCTATCAGCTTACTTACAGATATTCCCAAGCGCGAACGGGACAGCAAAATTGCGCAGCTCCTAACCGATGTTGGCTTAAGCCCTGGTGTCATGCGGCGTTATGTTCATGCGTTTAGTGGGGGGCAGCGGCAGCGCATCAGTATTGCCAGAGCGTTGGCAACGGACCCCCGAGTCCTTATTGCCGACGAAGCTGTGTCTGCGCTAGACGTATCTGTACAAGCTCAAGTGCTCAACGTGTTACGTGACCTGCAGCAGTCACGCAAGTTAACCATGCTGTTTATTTCGCATGATTTAGCAGTGATTTCAGCGGTGTGTGAACGTGTCGCGGTGATGTACGCTGGGCGTATTGTTGAAATTGCAGCCAAAGATGAGCTGTTTAGTCAACCTCAACACCCCTACACGGAAACGTTGTTACAAGCTATTCTGCCGCCTGAACCAGCCGTTCAACGGTCTATGGAAACAGTCAGTGAAAACCTTGTAAGTAGTGATGTAACGTCTCAGGGCTGTGCGTTTGCACCTAGGTGCCGTTTTGCCACTGAATTGTGCCAGCAGGTACGCCCTGAATTGCGCGAGGTGAACGGGCGTGAGGTGGCCTGTCACCATGCAGAAGAGGTGGTGCTCGAGCCCTATCTTGCAAAGGCAAGTCAAACTTAACAATGACTGGCAGTTACTTAAACATGCTCGAGTCACTGATACTGCCATATTTCAAATCGTGAATCATTCCCTTGAGTCGCTGATGCTTCCATCGCCAGTGACAGCATCTATGAATATGTCCAAATGCTAGGTCAGCTAAGCCTAAGCCGTGCTAAAAGCGTATCTGTTGTCCAAGTTGCTACACCGCATCCTAAAAAGTCTTTATCTTGCGTCCAGATATCTACACCTAGAAAAAGCGCTAACGCTACGGTGGGCCAATCATCCGGATCACGTGGAATGCGCTCTCTGGCATCTTGCTCAAAAGACGCGTAGATAGCTTGTTCCATCACCTGAACACTGGCTTCAGCAAGTTGAATGGCAAGCTTGTATTGCTCCTCAGCATGGTCAAGCGAGGCACCTGTGCGTGCTGCAATAGCGCGGTAACGCTTACTGAGTTCATATTGGGTCTCTTGCCAAGGTGTTTGGGCAACAAATAACTCGAGATTCGCACTGGCGATAAGCTCTCGCCCTCGTTTACGAGTAAGCTCAGCAACTAGAATATTAGCGTCAACGACCAGTTTCACGCTTGATGGTGAGGCTTTCAGCGAGCTCCTCTTCGCTAAGACCTGTTTCTTCTAAGAAGATAGCTAGTTTTTCCTCAAATGCAATTAGAGCTTGTTTGCGGGCTGCATCGTCACGCTGCACAGGAATGTAATAGCCAATCACTTCGCCGTGCTTTTCAATTGCCAGCGCGTCACCTTTAGAAAGATAGTGACTGGCTCTATCACGAAACTCGCGGACACCAATGTGAGTAGGTTTAGATGTGGCCATATGTGGTCACAAGTCTAGCAGGTTTTAAAGATGTCTGCCAGAACGTCACAGGTAATCATGTCCCTGAAGTTAGCTGAGGTTGACACCGTGTCCAGGTATAGCGTTGCAGGACAGGTTGTGCTGCACTCGAGCAAGGTTTAACTACCTCTATCACAACAAATTAATTAGCGTCGTGTGTACTCAGTGAAACTATGCCAGCACGCTGGCAAACAGGATGCTAGATGCTCGAGCAACTTATGCTTCCCTCAAGTACATTTTAGGTCACTTACCTCGAGTCACTCATGCTTCCGTCTTGAGTCATAGATCATTAACCCGTCACAGCATGGGAATAACACACATGTCTCCGCAGTGTACCGTTCTGTCAAGCCTTCGCTTAGCTAGTGCTAACGCTTCCGGGGGTATTGAACCCCCATCACCGGAACTGTCACACGTTAATTCAGATTCAACTCAACAAACAGGTAATTAAATCAACAAACGCGTTCATAAGCTCTCGAGCTCGCTGCGCTCGGGCGTGACTTCCACGGTCTTTTATACGTGTTCGTGTTGTTCGGTTTTCGTTCTTGTCCTGTTTGGGGGTTCATCGTGGCTGTATCTCGTCGTTCTCGTCCTGTTGGTGGTTTTGTTTGGGTCTGTGGCTCTCGTTCCTGCTCTGAATCTTTTCGTCCTGCTGTTCATTGTGTTGTGTCGCGTTGTGTTACTGACGGTCTCGGCATTGCTACTGGTGGTGCTGTTGGTCCTGACTCATGGGCATTGGAATCATTACTTGCGTGTTTGCCTTCAGCTCCTGCTGGGGTTCTTACTTCTTCACTTGTTTCACTGGCATGGCAGCTTGTGTCTGGGTGTCCAGTTGCAGCGCGTCCGTCTGTGTTGGCTGCTCAGTCAGCAGGCGTGCCTATTCGCTTTGGCTCTGCTCTGCCTGGGTGTGACCGTTCACAAGCGGCTGCAGCTTTGTTTACCCGTTCGCGGTTCATCGGCACTTCGGGTCGTTTGGCTGGTTGTATTGCCTTTGTGGGTGACTCGGTTGGGCGGGGTACTTTCTTCTCTCTTGGTCTTTGTGCACGGCGTGTTCCAGTGTTTGTATTTGCATCGTCGTTGTACGTCTTGCCGTCGTTGGGTCAGGGCTGCTGGCACGCTGCAAAGCTGGCTGGCTTTCATTGCTATCGTTGGTCGCCTGCTTCTTGCCCTCTGTTTCGCGGGGGTAACTAGTCATGAACTTGTCTGTCTTTCAATTCGTTTCGTATCTGCCTCTGGAACAACAGGGGCAGCATACGTACTGCAAACTTGCCATGCTCGAGCATCTTCGTCATTTGTGGAAACATTGCCAGCGTTCAAAATGGCTTTTGGCAGACGCAGCAAATCGTTGCCAGCGTGGTGAACGCGTCTTGGTTGACCATGACCCAGAAGACCGGGAAGCAGCACTCGCCATTGTCTACGCCGTGTCTAAGCTGGCTGACAGGCTTCCTAAGCCCAAGAAAACCATGCGGGTTATTCAGCCGAGCGTTTACAAACCGCGTCCAGCACGCTCTGAGTTTCGCAAAGTTAAGTGCATGGTCAACGGGCGAGTGAGTTGGCTCGAGCAGTACCTCACTACCATCACTTGGGAGCAAGCAGCTCGGTTCCAACACAATCCTGACTACAACATCGGTGATTTCACCTTCCAAGAAGCTAGCCTTGAGACGGGTGAAACGGCACACTTCGACGCATCCAGTCGCAACGCTGGCTTTGGGGCTGTGTTCTGCAACGGTGAGTATATAGATAGCACAGTCTGCTGGTATGACGATCCACAAGAAAACTTTGAATACGAGTGTTGGTTGCTAGGTCTTGCCTAGCACTCGAGCACCTTTTTTAGCCTCGACGTTAATACGTCGGGGCTTTTCTTTTGGTGTGTCACATGCCGTTGATGATGCTACGGTGACGCGCCGTCCGTGATGACTCTGTAGGCTGGTGCGTCTAGCACAGCAAGCTGCGCCAGTGGTGAGGATGAAAGGGCGTGAAACATGGACCTGACCATCATCCTCATTGAGCAAGGCAATCGCTGCACTGAGCTGCACATTTCCGGCAACATTTACTTACCAGCAGTCTTCAACACACACTACAACGAAACAAAAGACGCCTACATCTTTAGCTGTGATGACAAAGGCAGTCCCTACAGGCTTGCCAAACTGATGTGTAACTACGGCTACTACGTCAACTTTGAAAGACGCCAAGCAGGTTATGACACCTACCGCAATCCAGTCTGGTTACGCGTCATGTATGCACAGTACGGCAGTTACAGCAAGATTGCTAAGGTCACCGGCATACCTGACTACACCCTGCGCAACTGGGCCCACAAACTGAGCGTTCACGTTTATCCCAGGCGCAAAGACCTCGAGAAAGGTCACGCCACTTACCGATGTCGCAACTGGCTTCTTAGCATGCTCGAGCTACACGGCAGCTACCGCAAAATTGCTCAGGCGACAGGAGTCTCAACAACCACCTTAAGTGAGTGGGGCAGGAGACACAGCATCACAAGCCGTGCTCATAAAGCTATCTCCGGAGAGATGTTGGCAAAGATTATCGCCTGGGGTGGTGGGAACCCTCCAAAGTTGCCCCGACAAGCCATTGCTGAACGTCTCGGTATTAGTCGTAGTACCGTCAGTGCCGTCCTAAAGCATTACAAGTGTTCAACGTAACTGGATGCTGGTGGTCTCGAGTCATGAATGCTGACGCCACAAGGTCCACGAGTATGCAGTGCTGATGTTGCCACTAGCACAGCCTAGCTGTGCGGCAGAAGAAAGCAAGTTAACGGCACTCAGCCGAGCACGTGTGAGTCGTGCAAAGGAGCAAGCATGATTAACGAACACATCGCTAGACTTGAAGAAGCAGCTCAGGATACAAAAACCTGCCAGCGGCTACTTGCAGAAGCAAAAGCAAAGCTGGCACATGCTCAACGCCTTCTAACAACTAGGCGTAACGCGCTCATCTTACAAGGTTTAGAAGGTAAAAACGCTGCTGAACGTGAAGCCTGGTTACAACGCGAAACCGCAGCCGAGATGGAACTGGTTGCAGGTGCTGAAGCGTCAGTAGCTGCCAAGCAACTAGCTTATGACCAAGAACGTATTGACTGGACGTTAGTCCGAGAGCTAGCCCCGCTGGTACTAGCGGCAACTGCCTAAGTCATGAAAAAAGACCACTTTGACGAGAGTGGTCTTTTTCCGTCTTTCGTCCTTCTCGTCCTAAGAAAAGGTGAATCTTATGATAGCAGAACCCACACCCAAACGTACCAACAAAGCCGCTGAAATCCTCGCTGAAAACGTCCACAAGTTGCTCAACGCTGATGACTTCAAAGCAGCCCTCAAATTCCGCCGTACCTTCCAAACCAAGTACAGCTTCCGCAACATCTGGCTTATCTGGGTGCAGTGTCCAACCGCCACGCTGGTAGCTGGTTACAGCAAGTGGAAAGAAGCTGGTCGTCAGGTGATGAAGGGACAGAAATCCTTGCGCATCACCGCACCGATGGTCAGGAAAGGCGACGACGGAGAATCTGAGGTGTTCGGATTCCGCGCTGCATCTGTCTTTGATGTCTCACAAACCGAAGGTGAGCCCATCCCAACCTTGCCAGCGCCGCAGCTGCTGCAAGGTGAACCTAAAAATGTCCAGCCAATCACACGAGCGCTCATGAGTTTTGCTAAGGCTCGAGGCATCACCGTTGAGTCAAAGAAGTTGGAAGGCACACTCGAGGGTTACTTCATCCCGAAAGACAATCACATAGTGCTGCGTGACGACCGTTCACCGTTCAATAACTTGACTACACTCATCCACGAGCTAGCCCATGTACTCATGCATCCAGCAGGCACAAAGAAGGCAACCTACATCA
>JBCCBI010000287.1:0-7369 GCA_039034155.1 Deinococcota bacterium
CGCCGATTCCAGCCAGGCGCCGGTCGCGTCTCGAGGGTGTTCAAAATGTGGCGATAAAACAAGAAGGATTACCGCCGTTTGAACAAGCTTGTGAGTACATCAAAGACAAAGATGACATCACAGCTCGAGAGTTGTTGGAAGTGGGTATAGCCAGTAGCAAAACCAAAGGCAAAGAGCTTATGGCACAACTTAAAAAAGCTGGCTTTTTGGGTAAGTTTGACAAGTCACGTCGGACGACACCGGTGGTTAAGAAGTGGTCATGAGCAAGTCTCGGGCTGGTCCGGGACTGGTCAGAACTGTATTTTCTGACCAGTTGTTAGTATTTATCATTCGTGTCTCAGACTGGTCGGGCCAGTGGTGACCAGTCTGAGACTAGTGCACGGTCCAGTGTCAGAAAGGGGAATATGGCAGCAAACACACCACTCAATTTAGACGAGCTCGTTGATTGGACCGAAGCGCGGCGCGAGGGGCAGCTACTTGGCGTTGAAGGGCTTATCACCGAAGGGTGCAAACACCCCTATCACGTTGATATTGATGGCAAGGGGAGCTGGCAAGTTTGGCACTATTTAATGGGTGACAAAACTAAAGTTATTGCCCGAGGTGGTAGCAATAATATCGCCGCCGCACAGCGCCAAGCTACCCTCAAAGCCATCGAAAAAATATCGGGTCTAAAAGCCTATGTGTCTAAGCAATCTGATGGACAACTCGAGGTTCAACCGGGTGAGCAGATACATCTCGAGCCAAGCACTGGACACAAAACATTACGCATGTATGCAGCCGTCACCACACTAGTACTTTGGGTGATACTTGGCAGCTTTTACATGCTTAAGTACCGTCCATTAGTTGGGACAATCATCATTGGCGCGTTGACTGTTGGGCTAACTATTGCTCATCAAATAATTAAATCTTGGGCGTTGGGGGCAAGTAACACGGATAAGCTTAACAAACAAGAAAAAGCCAAAGCTATCAGGAAAGAGCTTGCTATTAAGAAAAGCCCTCAACAAGGCAGAAGACTTGTTAGAGCACGCTAATGCCAGAGTTAGATTACTTTGAACCTGGGTTCACCCTATTGCAGGAGCCTGAACAGGTAGCTGATGACCAACAGCTAGTCGTCATTGATGACGGTCCTCAAGATTTAGAACTGTGTCACGTTGACGCTGGTGATGATGACACAGATGTAATTGACGTTGACTGGCGTCATATTCGACAAGTTGACAATGACGCCAGTGACGCAGTGACGCAGGCTGTAGAGGTTTACGAGCCTGCGTTCGTTGATATTGGGTTTAGCCTAGCGCCGGATAAGCCACGCAAAAAGAAACCAGAACGCCAACGGCCCACTAAGCAGAAAAAGCAGCCTCACAGTGACTATCAGATGACTCAAGAGGATGAAGAGACGGCAGCTTACTGGCTCAAGCGGGTGATGAATGAACCTAGCCCGCGTCAGCAGCTAAGCGCTAGCACTCACACTGAAACTAAGCCTATGACTAGCTTCTGGGCAGGGTTAGCGGCTATTACTGGACTCTCTACTGCCACAGGTCGCCGTAATCGCTCAAACTGGGCACAGGTTGGCACGTGGCATGGATTTGGTAAGGGCTCGAGTAACTCTGGTGAGCAGTATTGGGACTTCACGTTTAAGAAAAATCCAAACGAGAGTGACGGGCTTTATCACTTGCGGTATTGGTACACCAACACCGTCGCTATGTACCTCGGTCAAGAAGAGTGGGACGAAGCAGCCTTTAAGCTTTGGGTTGACGGGTTAAGTGATAGTCAAGTTGCTGCGTTCGCAGATGCTGGTGGAAAAATCGCTGATGGCGAATGGGACGAGCATCTTGATGAATACGCTGCTGAT
This sequence comes from Deinococcota bacterium, assembly GCA_039034155.1. Classification (GTDB taxonomy): domain Bacteria; phylum Deinococcota; class Deinococci; order Deinococcales; family Trueperaceae; genus JBCCBI01. The sequence continues at coordinate 1,850 of JBCCBI010000287.1, forward strand.
TTGTTGGACCACACTCGTGACAGTATTGAGTATATGTTTGAGCGCATAGGCGATACCCTTTGACACCGCCGCCTACCGTAGATGTTGACCTAACCGCAGCTGTTGAGAGCGCCGCTGCGGCCTTTGAAAGGTTAGGGCTATGGGTCTGGTCACAAGCAGTTACAGATACGCCGCCCCTGCCTTTTTGGTACATCACGGCCATTGTACTGATGGCTATCTCATTCCAAAAAAAGCGCCAGATTAGATTTCTCTACATGGCACGGTTAGTTGTTGGAGCGTTTTTAGTTGTGGTGGCGACGGCAGCCTATTTCTTATAAAAATCCACCAACAGCGTCACCTGATAATCACCCCTTAAGGCTGCTTCTTCCGACCTGACCTGGTTCGGGGGTTACCACCGCGCTGTTGGTGGAAGTTGAAGTCTAACACATCAGACTTTGGGCTTGGTTGCTTAGATACACCTTAGCTTTAGGAGCTTGATAAGCGGTGTAACTCTTTGTGTACAACGGCATAAGCTTCTTAGTTAGGTGGCGCTAGCGTAGTCTGGCTCATGTTGGCGATGGTGGCAGATCAATCCAGTGCGTAACCTTATCTTGCCCCCACATACTCACAAACTCGTAACCCTCAAGGTGGCCAATAAGTTCATACCAACCCTCGTACATGTAATTGATTCCTGTTTCGGGGTCTAAACGCCCGTGAAAACCGTCATACATATCTTCATCGGTTATGGGTACTGACAAACTAGCTATCCATTTACCCCTAACCCATTCTGTGCCATCCCAAACCAACTTAGGCTGATTGCTTTCAGGTAGTTGGTCCTTGATGGATATTGGGTTGCTAAAGGCGGTCACTCGGATACCCCAATATCTACCACACCATCCGTAAGAGCGAGCATCCCGCCAGATGCAACCAGTTCCTCTACGGTTCTGCCTTGGTAAACTGCAGAACCAGCAAACGCCGCCTCAAAACCGTCATACCTAACGTCTAAAACACGCGATTTGACATAGTGCTTTAGTGCCGTTACGGCTTGGCGTTTTGCTGCCAAGATTGATTTAGAAGGGGTCTTTTGTGGCAATACAGGGTAATGCTTTCTAAACTGTGTATTACCAAACTCCCATTGCATAATCACAAAGTCTTGACCATTTTGATAAAGAAACGCGTAGTGGGTCACAGCGCCGCCAGCATTTTCAATCATTGCCACAACTTCTTGCAAGATGGTTTCTGGGTTTTGCTTACCGGTTTTGTAGTAGTTCATGTCCTCTGCGTAGAGCGTTTCATCCATGATTTTTCTGTTACCTTTCATGATATTGGCTCACTAAAAAATTAATCATACTAGCGTTGTTGTTTGCTCAACATCTTGCTTAAATGCTTGAGCGCTTTGGCTTTAAGGGCTTGATAAGTACTGCAACTCTTTGTGTGCAACCGTGTATTCACCTTCTGGATCAACCGAAATAGCAAATAGATGATTACTGTTGTTGACCTTGATGACGACATCAACAAAAGTGATGATAGTGTCGCCCTCTTCATAAGAGACAATAAATCGGCTGAGACGTAAGTTTTCCCAATTGGTATCAACTACATCAAGTGTGGCTCGAGCGTTTTGGATGTGCTCGAGGATTTGTGCGTGGTCGTCAAACACTTGTTACACCTAACTTACAAACTGAGTAGCGAAAAAAATTCTCATACATTGAGAACAGCCTTAATCTTTATATGGATCAAACTCATTCTTACCCGCCATAATCACACCAAAAGGGTGCAGGGTGTGCAAGATTTCAATGGTACCTTTGTGCTCCTCAAGCACATCAGGCAGACGGCGATAAGCTTGTGGTGCTTCGTCTAAGTCACCACCAACAAGCGTCACATTTTTATCGGCTAGCCACTTATCCCATTCATCTTGCTGAACCTTAGGCTCTTGTAAAAGCTTGCCCGTTTTACGATGTCGCTTGCCTTTAGCTTCTCTACGCGACATGACGCGCCCCGCACCATGAACCGTCGAGTACAGCGCGTTTTGGCTTTCTTCTGACTCAACACCTTTCAGGATTACAGCATCGTCCCCCATAGAACCGCCAACAAACCCTAGTTGGTTGGGGAAGGCAGGTGTAGCACCTTTGCGGACAACCCACATATCAACGCCGTTGTGAGTTTCTCGCCAGCAATAGTTGTGATGGTTGTGGACGCTTAAGGTAATGTCGCCACCAATGATGTTACGCACTTGTTCAATAACCCACTCACGTCCAGCGTAAGCATACATGCCACCTAACTCAATGCCCGCAAGATAGCCACGTCCTAAGTCACTATCAGCCTCAATGAGAGCAGGTGGAGACATCATATTGTCTTTGGCACCAACAGCTTTTAGGTATTGGGTGGTGATTTTGTGTCCTAACCCTCTCGAGCCAAAGTGAACACCTATCCATACAAAGCCGTCATCATCAAAGAACAAATCAACGTAGTGATTACCACTACCAACTGTACCTAGCTGATCGCGAGCTAGTTCTTTAAGGTGGGCTACATCAGCTTGTGTCCACAAGTCGCTATCAAATAAGTCATGATCTACTTTTGTATCATTAGCACGTCCTACACCAAAGCTTACGACTTTGGTGATGTCTTCAAGGATGGTGTTTGTGTCTTTGTGAACGTCTTCAAAGCGTGTATCAAGACGTACTGCCATGTTGCCGCAAGCAATATCGAACCCAATGCCACTAATGGAGATGTGGTCCGTGTAGCCAACAACGCCACCAATAGGGTGGCCGTAACCCAAGTGCCCATCTGCACATAAAACACCTGCTGTTGCTGAGCCGGTGTTGAGGCAGGTTGATAGTTGATCTAGGGTTTTGTCGTCATGCTGGCCATAGATAACGTTTGCTGTTTTAAGAGTTTCTGTCATTTACGTTGCACCCCCTATTACCTTTGCAACTTTTGGTTAATTTGATCCCAACGCTTTTTAAACTCACTACGGCGCTTCTCAAACTCTGCCCGTCGTTGCGCTTTTGCCAACTTTTCCTCTTCTGTCTCGCCAAAGCTTTCATTCATAGCCTGTTCAAAGATGACCATGGTCTTAATTAAGGGGCGTAATGGCGATCTTTTGGGAAGCTTATTGAGGACACGTTCAAAAAATCCTGTAGTACGGCTAGACATCTCTTTTCACCTCACCTAGAACCAATGCTGAGGAGGGTCAACCCTGACCGCTTATCTAAGCTGGTATTTTGTATATCCTTCACATCAGGAAAAACAGCTTTAATTTCCATATTAACCACGCCTATACGAATCAGCTAACTCTTGCATCTCTCTTTTATGAGCCCTCTCAGCTTCCGCATGAAATATTCCCGCCAACACAACAAAGCAAATAAACATGAACAAGCTATTCCATTGCACGGGGCCGTCAAAAAGAGACGAATTAAAAGATACTGAGCACGGCACCGCTAAGAATACGTTTAAAGTAGTTAAAGTAAACCAAAAATAAAACACTATCTATCTCCTAGCCTGCATATTTAGTTTTTACAACCTCGCGCACATGATCCACAATCTCAGGATCAGCTAGTACGTTCGTGTGATGTGTGTACTCATAGTGCTCAAGCTCATGCAGCAAATCCAAAAACTCTTTACTGCTAATGCCTACTTGTCTTGCAGCCTCATATACCCGAATCTTGTCCTGTGGTGCAGCTTCAACTAATGGCATGTCTTGCTCCTCTCTCAATGTCTCTAACTCTGTTTTTAGTTGTTGGTTTTCTGCAAGAAGTGCATTCAAGTGCTCGAGCAAGGTCTTTCTGCGAGTAGTTACCTTGAGGGTTTTGTAACTTGCTGGCGCGTTGAGTTAATCCGGGTGATAACCGCATGCTGTCTCCGATTTGAAACAAAAGGGCTTATAAGTTGATTTTGTTCACGATTCTGGAACACTCGAGCCAAATAAAAAAGGCTGCTCAACTTTTTGGGGTTGTGCCTTTGTGGGTTGTGGGGTTTGTACCTTGACAGGCTCTAGTCTTGCCTCAGGGATTTCGCCTCGAATCAATTGGCGCATGAAGTTAACTTTTTGTGCCCATTCTTTGTTTACTTGTGGAGGGGGCCTGAAAAAGGTTGTAGCCGTAAATTGCTCGTCAAAAATTTTCAGCGAGAGCGTATTTCCGCGCACAACGCGCGCCGGAATACCCCACAGAGATAGATTGATAAAACACATCCAAAAAGGTAAAACTCCAACATCCCAAGCCTCAACCCACATATCCATTGGTGAGCCACCATCTTTAACAAGAGCTTTGGCGCTAGCTAACACCATGCGCCCACTGCCAGCAGCAGGTTCGTGGAGTGTTATGGGCTGGTCTGACTTATTAGAGCGTGTTACCTCAGCCATGAACTCACACACAGGCATTGGCGTGTAAAACTCACCGCGAGACTGGGCCTCTTTAGAAGACATAAGCCCCATGTGATAATCACCAAGATGGTCCGAGAAAGGAATCCCTTTCTCATAATCAACCACCATCTGACTGAACGCTTGAACGTACAAATTAAGTACCTCACGGTTACTCTTGAAACGCTCAATGCACTGCAGATACTGCTCTTCGCGTTGACCATACGAAAGCGCGCAAAATGACATCTCGAGGAAATGTCTAAACACTTCGCTTGCTCGGTCGCCTGTTTTGATAGAAATTGTTTCAAGAATCTTTGGATATTCAGGTTTGAGTGATATTGAGATAGCATTTAGACGTTTATCTTGTACTGTCTTACCATTCATACTAAAACGGTCTCGCCAAATCACGGAACGACGCGAACGATGCCTCCCACTGCACCGCCACATCACCAACTGGTCCGTGTCTATTTTTAGCAACGATGATGTCAGCTTCACCCTTGCGTATAGGCGGATCATTCCAGTAGTACTCTGGGCGCATGATGAAGCACACTTGATCAGCATCCTGCTCAATAGCCCCTGAGTCACGTAAGTCAGACATGATTGGACGCTTATTAGGGCGCGTCTCAACCCGTCTTGATAGCTGACTGAGTAGCACCACAGGTACATTTAGCTCTCGAGCCAGCTGCTTTAAGCGGCGACTGATGACGCCATACTCGAGGTTAGGGTTGTCCCCGCGCGTTTCCATGATTTGCAGGTAGTCAATGATAATCACGTTGACGTCAGGGCGTTTGCGCACTTGTTGACGTGCTCTTGAACGAATATCCATCACACTAAGGCTCTGTGAATCATCAACCAAGATGTTGTGCTGCTCGAGGATGTCACCAGCTTCAAACACATGCTTCATATCGGTATCACTAAGGTTTTTAGGTTGCTGTAGCAAGTCACCACGCAACTTTTTGACTGTTGCCATGAGCCTTAAACCAAGTTCCACCTTACTCATCTCAATAGAAAACACCAACGCTGTACCGTGTTGCCCAGCAGATTGTGCAATCTTGAGTGCCAAGCCAGTTTTGCCCATCGCTGGACGTGCGCCAACAACGATAAGCCGCCCACCGCGCAAACCACCCAATTTTTTATCAACGTCTTTAAGTCCTGTAGGCGTACCTGGTACATTCTTAGCCTCA
>JBCCBI010000288.1:0-7367 GCA_039034155.1 Deinococcota bacterium
CAGGATTTCCCGAGGCGAAACCGTATTATTTCTGGTATGGCCATCGCGGTTTTGGTGATTGAAGCTGCCAGCCGTTCTGGATCGTTGGTCACAGCAAGGTTTGCCGCTGAGCAAGGACGTGAAGGGCCGTTGCTGCGCCAATACCTGAACTTGCTCCAGTGATAATGACCACGCGGTCACGTAATACTTCCATGCTTACCGCCCCTCAATCAGTTGACTAGCAGTCTGGATATCTAAATCCCCTGTCTACATTGACTGCCTATATTTAAGGTTTACTGATGAGTATAATCCCTAGCGGCATGTCAAAGGTTATGGCTTTATCAGCTTCATACGCAATTGAAAAGGCTGCTTTAGCTGCGTCGGGGGCATCTTGAAACATTTGCCAGACTGTCTCAAGGTTTTCTTGAGGTGTTGTGCGGTTAATCCACTCGGCAACGTCGAGGCGTAAATAGGTGAGGCTGTCTCCACACACCCAAGTGAGGCCGCTGTCTTCTACAAAGTTTTGCCATTCAAGCATTGTGTAAGCACGGTTGTGAGTTGGGTCGCGGAGCCGCTCGAGCCTGTCATACCAATCATCTAGCTCAGCAGAGGGCGTAATTTCATCGACAATGCCCAACCGCCCACCCGGTTTAAGCGTGCGCTGGGCTTCGGCTAAAAACGCAGGCACGCTGCCATGATGATGCAAAGTGTGACGGGCAGTCATGAGGTCAAAACTGGCTGCCTCAAAAGGGAGCGCGTCACTACTACCCGAAACAAAGGTGATGTTGGGGTAGGTGTTCTTGGCTGCCTCGAGCATCCCCTCAGCTGGGTCTAGCCCAGTGATGCTGTGAACATATTGAGCAAACGCTGCAGCCGTGTGGCCCGCACCTGTACCAACGTCCAAACAAATATCTGTGGCTTGAGGACGCAGTAACGTGAGGAGCTTAGCTAAACTTGGCCCAGCGCGGTGAACCTCACTCAAAGCGTAAGCGTTACCTCGTTCTGACCAGGTCTCTGCAACCGCTAAACTCACGGCTAGCTGGCGGGCACAGCTTGGCTGACGTAGCCCAAGGTTTGGGCGGTTTGGGAGATGGCGTCATCGTGTTCTAGCAGTTCTTGAATAGGGTCCCACTTGCCCTCGAGCAAGGCCTGTTTGGCACTGGGTTTAACCTTCACGTTGATGGTTTTATCGCCCACGGTCACGCGTTCATTTTCGATGTCGATGGTGATTTCGGTAGCGGGGTTTTGCTCGAGCGTCGCCCCAATCATCTCAATATCAGCGCGGCTAGCTTCAATGCAGGGCATCCCCAAGGTGATGGCATTGCCAAAGAAAATCTCCGCAAAACTCTCAGCAATAACGGCCCGAAAGCCAGACCGATAAATCGCTTGGGGCGCGTGTTCACGCGAACTGCCGCAACCAAAGTTGCTGTTAGACAACATAATGGTGGCCTTTTCAAAGCGAGCTTCGTTGAGTGGGTGGTCTTTTTGTACGCCTTCGGTGTCAAAGCGCACATCCGCAAAAAGGCCTTCAGCGAGGTCGTCAAAGGTGACGCACTTGAGGTAACGCGCGGGGATAATCCGGTCAGTGTCGATGTCATCTCCAGGAATATAAACGCCTGTGCCGCTGATGTGGTTGATGGTTGCTAATGCCATGATGGTTCCTTTCTAATGTTCAGTTCAAATTAAATTTTTGTACAAATCATGATGCCTGTTGATATGTCTAGGGTTGTACAGTGCAAATCAGCACGCGTGTAAAGCATGGTTTCTAAGTCACGTAACTGCTTTGGGACACGCTGTAACACGTCATTCGGAATACCTGCAACAGGATCGAGCTTATCTTTGAGGCGGTTATTCATGTCGTCTATGACGTAAAATCCACCTTGTGCCAATAGGTTGAGGGCAAAGTCAGGGCGCTCGAGCTTGCCGGGCCAAGTATCTGCAAAAATAAGATCAAAGTGTTGTCCTTGCAACTCTTGCAGTAACGTTAAGCCGTCTGTTAGCTCGAGACGCAATCTAGGATCATATGCTAGATGTTTTTTAGCAACATGCCCCGCACGAATATCATTTTCAACACTCATAAGCTGGGACGCATCATCCATACCATCAAGCATCCACACCTTTGCAAATCCCGTGCCAGTGCCAAGCTCTAAAAAACGCCCGGCAGGTTTACTTGCCACCAAACTGCGTAACAAGCTACCTGTTAGGGTGTTAGACGCCATCGTAAACCCAAGGCTGAGGCTGTCCGCCTCGAGCATCTTCAAGTTAGCGGGAAGTGGCATCATCACAAACCAACAAACACAAATATTCAGTCTAGGCTACGGCTACGCCATGCCCAAGGCCGCTAAAAATCTCGCGGGCATCGCTCACCTCACCAGTGACAGCAGCAGCAGCAACCATCACCGGACTCATCAAAATAGTGCGCCCTGTTGGGCTTCCCTGCCGGCCAATAAAGTTACGGTTACTCGAAGACGCACACAGTTGGTCGCCAATAAGCTTGTCTGGGTTCATGGCCAAGCACATCGAACAGCCTGCTTCACGCCATTCAAAACCAGCCTCTCTAAAAACTTGATCAATACCCATCTCAGCACAAAGTTTGCCAACAATTTGCGAGCCGGGTACAGCGATGGCTTTCACATGAGCAGCTACCTTGCGCCCTTTGAGGTACTTGGCAACCTCCACAAAATCACTCAGGCGACCATTTGTGCAACTCCCAAAAAAGGCAACGTCAATGCGTTTACCTTTAATGGGCTCGCCACCTGTAAATTTCATGTGAGCCAACGCTTGCGCGACAGCGTCTTTATCACTCTCGGCAGATGTCTCGACACTGGGAATGGTTTCACTTACAAAAATACCTTGACCTGGGTTAATACCCCATGTGACAGACGGTTCAATCGCGGCAGCATCAATGTTCACAACATCGTCGTAATGGCAGCCAGCATCAGACGCATAAGCTTGCCAGCGGCTCACTGCTTCGTCCCAATCTTTGCCTTTGGGTGCGTAAGGGCGGCCCTGCAAATACTCGAAGGTTGTTTCGTCTGGGTTCACATAGCCGCAACGCGCGCCACCCTCAATCGACATGTTGCAAACGGTCATGCGTTCTTCCATGGTCATGCTGTCAAACACGTCGCCGCCGTACTCATAGGCATAACCTAAACCACCTTTAACACCCAACACCTTGATGATGTGCAAGATGACATCTTTGGCGTAGACACCGGGGCCAAGTTGCCCGTCTACGTTAATGCGGCGAACTTTCATTTTATCCATGGACATGGTTTGCGTGGCCAGCACGTCGCGCACTTGGCTGGTGCCAATTCCAAACGCAATGGCCCCAAACGCACCGTGGGTAGACGTATGCGAGTCGCCACAGGCAATGGTTGTACCGGGTTGGGTGATGCCCTGTTCGGGACCCACCATATGGACAATGCCCTGCTTGCCGGAGTCAATATCGAACATAGTGATGCCGTTAGCCTCACAGTTTTTGCGGAGTTCTTTAATCATGGCATCTGCCAGTGGATCATCGAAGGGTTCCACGCGTTTGTCGGTGGGAACAATATGATCTACCGTAGCAAAGGTGCGCTCAGGATATTTAACAGACAAATTCATGTCGCGAAGCATGCCAAAGGCTTGTGGGCTGGTAACTTCGTGAATGAGGTGAGAGCCAATAAAAAGCTGAGTTTTGCCATTGCTGAGAGTTGAAACGGTGTGGGCGTTCCAAACTTTTTCGTATAAACTTTGTGCGGTCATGCTGCCTCCCTGGGTGAGTTCTGCTTGAACGATAGTTAAGAACTCAAGAATTAGACTTTATAGGAACATCAAGTTGATAACTTGTTAATGTGCTTTTTGGATAACTTCGTTTAATGACTTTTCCATCTGATTGAGACGTTATTGTCGGATGAAAGTATCTATCGATATTTTTAGATGCGTGCACATCAGAAAGTGTGCGGCCGCAAAAAACCCCCAGCTAAGCTGAGGGTCGTTGAAAACTCGAGTACCTAAATACTTTACACGTAAACACCGCATTGATTACAACGACCTCGAGCTACAACCCTCCTAGCCAACCTAGTAGGTCGGTTTTCAGTAAATTGATAACGCGAAGGCGTCTGCGTAAGCGTGTAGGCTTCATTGAAATTGAGTATAAGACGGGCTAGCTAGCCTGTCAACTTGTACAGTGTGTTCCAATACAAGTGTCAATATAAGTTCCTATGCAAGAGAGCCCTGTATACCAGAGCTCTCCACAGTTCAACAAAATCTAAAAACGCAATGCCAAAGCTTTATTCAGCTGCCATCATCATTTCATCAGCTGCGAAGACTTCGTTCATGACGGTAAACACCGCGGTGTTGTCAATGAAGTCACCATTCCATGTGTAAGGGTCGCCCCATAGCTCAGCAGCCTCGAGGTCGGTACGGGTGAACTCGGCAAAAAGCTCAGCGCCCGGACCTAGTGCCCAAAGGGGCACCAACTCATTGGTGTGGTTACGTGATGACCACATGTAGCCTGGCATAGTGCCAGCACCACGGTTTTGCACGGCAAGGTACTCGTTAAAGATGTCCTCACTTGGGTCAAAACGAGCAGCTAAGAGGGCTTCATCGCTGCGATCTGCTGCAACAGGGCCACCTTCGCCGTTAGTCCACGTGCCTTCACCCCAAATGCCACCACATTCGTGGTCAGAGGTAACAATGAGTAGGGTTTCGTCCCAGCTCGAGTTTGCTTCAACCCATTCGACGACTGCGTCCACAGCTAGGTTAAAGTCAATTTGCTCTTCGATGAACCGTGGCATGTTGTTGCCGTGACCCATCCAGTCAACCGCGCCACCTTCAATCATTACAAAAAAGCCGTTTTCATTCTGGTTCAAGACATTCAGCGCACCCAGGCTCATAGTGGCCAAATCAGGCACTTCAGGATTGTAGGCCATGCCAGAAGGCGTATCTGCATCGGGCAGTCCTTCGCGGCTAGCTTGTAAGGTAGAGCCAGCACGTGCGATACCTACAACACGCTCAGGTACATTTTCGCCAGCAGCAAGTGCCTCAAAATCGGTTTTAGCGTCAATGAAGGTGAAGCCATTCAGTCCTTCGTCACTGGTGAGCGCCATGAGCGTTTCAGGACCACCTACAAAGCGGAAGGCATCTTCATCTTCGGGTTCAATTTGGTTGCCGCTGTTGTCATAAAGCGGGTGACCAGCGCCCATGATGACGTCGAGGTCGCTAGCTACCATTTCGTTGAAAATTTCAACGTAGTTGTTACGGGAGATGTTGTGGGAAATTACTGAAGCTGGGGTTGCGTGTGACACCATAACCGAGGCAACGGACCCAGCTGCCTTGCCTTGGTCCATAGCAATCTGGGCAATAGTGCGGAAGTTCTCTTGACCGCTCCAGTCTTGGTTAATGCGCCCGTTTGAGGTCTTGCGGCCAGCCATCAGCGCGGTGCCAGCAGCAGCACTGTCGGTGTAAGAGGTGTAGCGCTCACCCACGGGTGGGAAGTCGTTGCGCATGGTGTTTTCAAAACGGTTCCAGCGGGTTGTTGGGTCGTAGCCTTGCGCTACAGCACCAGCAGCTAAAGTTACGTCTTCACCACTAGGCAGCAGGTTGCCCGCAGTGTCGATGAGGTTGAGTGAGTGGTGGTCAAGTCCAAAAACAACAGGGGTGGTGCCGTCTGGACGCGTGATTTGATACGACTGCTCGCCAGCTAGACCTTGATAGTAATCAGCAGCGAGCCAGCCGTTAAAGCCGATGCCGTCAGAGACCATCAGGATCACGTTTTTAGCACTATGATTCATATCCTGATCCTGCGCAGATGCAGGTAGAATGAGGATACCGATGAGGGCTGCAGCGAGCAGCAATCTAGAAGAATTCATCTTCGTCACCTTTCTAGTACGTTAGTACCTCGACTTTGCAACCTCGAGCCTACGTTGAGTGTTCGTCTAGCAGACATATGTAGAGGTTCGCAAGCAAACCAAGCATGCTCTCAAAAATTTGCTCAGTACTCGTGCGAAAGTTTCAAAGACTCTATACCTTTAAAAATCTTACTTTCTTAAAAATGTTGTGATTAGGATAGTAGAGACACTAAAACTTGACAAAGCGAGTCAAGAATAACCAACAAATGTCAGGGCTTTATCAACCTCAGGTATCAGATGAACATCTCATTAAGACTAAAGATATGACGTCACAGACACACCTAAGTCGTGTTACTGCTATAAAGCTTTGTTAGCATCTGCTCGGAGCAACTCATATACAAGCTAGATTTCAGTGTCTAACCATGATGCCTACAACGCTGTACCTGATGTACACCCCGTACATTACGTTCGATACTATGTTTTAACAGAAATTTTAATAACTAGAATTAAGCTTTATTGGTCAGATCTTAAGATTCACCCAGAGCCTTGCGGCGCTGTTGGATCTGTTTCATAGTGTCACTTAGGCGGCTCGAGAGCACCCGAATCACACCTTGGGCAATACTTGGTTTTTCGCCAAGAAGCTGCCAAAAATCATCGTGGTCTATCTTGAGCGTGACCATATTGGTTAAAGCAAGACAATCTGCTGAGCGGGGTTCTCTGGAAATAATCGCCATCTCACCAATGACATCGTTTTGGCTGAGGCGGGCAACCTCACCCACACCGCGCACGTTGACACTGGCAGTTCCCTCGACAATAAGGTAAAGACACTCGCCGATGTCGCCTTGGACAATGAACGTTGACCCAGCCGGAAATTCCGTTTGATGGGCAACCCGGGCAACATCAATAAGATCGCGCCCAGCAATTTGATTAAAGATATCTGCACGCTTAAAAAAGAGCACCCGCTCAATGGTCGACAGGCCAACCTCGCGGCCATTCGTAGATACCCTGTGAGGCGTGTTTTGGCGCGGTCGACTCATGAACGAGCTGCCGCCTCGAGCTGGGCTTGGGCGTAGCGACCCACCGTAGGAAAGCTTTTATTAGCAATCTGTTGCCGCAAGGCGCGCCGGTAAAGGTGACCAGGAATGAGGTTTTTAAGCGCCAAAATAGCCGTTTCACGTAGAACTGGGTCGTCCGCTTGCAGGGCGTCAATAACAGGTTGACGCAGCTCAGTTCGTCCTAACTCACCAAGTTGCAAGATGGCACAAGACCTAAGCCAGGTGTCGTCGTGGCTACTAAGCCGTAATAAGTGCTTTTCGTAAGGCTCAGACGTAATTTCAAAATGCTTGCGGGCAAACTCGAGCACCTGGTCTTCAGGTGCTTCTAAAAGTGGCAAAAGTGCGTCGCGGTCATCACGGTCAAGGACGTTATCTAACAGCTCAATGCTAGACCGAACCGGTCGAAATCGTACCGACTCATTGTGGCATGCATCATCTCTATTGCACAGCATGCCAGTCCGAATGTAAGCGGTCACATCGAGCCGCGTCGAATCCAACTAAC
>JBCCBI010000289.1:0-7299 GCA_039034155.1 Deinococcota bacterium
CAGGAAGTTTGCAGGTTGTAGCAGATGACTTTGTCAAACCCAACGGTCTGGCGTTTTCAACAGACGAAACGCGCCTTTACATTGCGGATTCCGGCTACTCTCACGATAAAAACGCACCTCACCACGTGCGCCAGTTTCAGGTTGAGGGTGACACGTTAGGCGCAAGTAGCGTGTTTGCAGACATTGAGCCAGGCGTTCCTGACGGTTTGCGGGTAGATGTCCAGGACAACGTATGGATTAGCGCCGCTGACGGCGTACACTGCTATAGCTCAGATGGCAACCTACTCGGCAAAATTTTAGTGCCAGAGGTCGTTGCCAACCTCTGCTTTGGGGGTCCGCGCGGCAATCAAATGTTTATGACCGCAACAACCTCGGTGTACAGCATGTTGCTTGGCGTGCGGGGTTATTAGTGTTGATGTTTCATCAATTGACGCTTTATCAGTCGTGACGTGCTTAGCTCGAGCTAGGTTGTTTGCTGCTGCGCTCGAGCAACACTGCCGGGCGCTTGCTTGCTAAATAGACGGTATCCCCCGGTTGAACCTGACAACGTGGGCCGGTGTGCACAATAACGGTACGTTCACCCGGCGTATTGTCTGCAAGTTGCTTGGTCAGTTGGCAGGTATAGGTGAGGTCGTGTCCCTTAAAATAGCGGCTTACCACCTTAGCAGGTGCTGCACTTTCGTGCTGAGGATGACCCACTGGCACAAAATCAATGTCTTCAGGTCGCACAGATACCATCACGTTACCGCTAGCAGCTTGGGTTAGCTCGAGCGTGCCCAAACTACTTTCAGCTTGCTTACCCTGAGCGCGTCCCCGCAAAATATTGGTGTTGCCCAAAAACTGCGCTACAAACGCGGTACGCGGGTGTAAGTAAACCTCTTCAGGGTGCCCTAATTGCTCTAAGTGCCCTTGCCGCATGACTACTAATTTATCTGCAAAGGTCATGGCTTCTTCTTGATCGTGGGTAACCAAAATAGTTGTAGTTTGCGAGGCTTTTAAGATACGCCTTACTTCATCGCGGGTACTCTCCCGCAAGGCAGCATCCAGGTTACTAAAGGGTTCATCCAAAAGCATCACCGTGGGGTTGGGGGCAAGCGCCCTAGCCAAAGCAACCCGCTGCTGTTGCCCCCCCGACAGTTGATGCGGGTAGCGCTGGCTAAAAATGTTCAAGCCAACCACCTCAATAACCTCTTTAGCACGTGCTAACCGCTTGCGTTTGGGGAAGGTGTGCAGACCAAACAGCACGTTCTGTAGGACCGTCAAGTGCGGAAACAGCGCATAGTCTTGAAACACAAAGCCCACACGACGTTTTTCGGGTTTGATCCACTTCAATTTGCCCTGTAATTTACCCTGCACCTGCTCGCTGACAATCTGCCCACCTAGCGCAATACTGCCCACATCAGGTACTTCAAACCCCGCAATTAAGCGCAGCAAAGTTGTTTTACCGCAGCCACTTGGACCGAGTAAGGCAACCATCTCGCCCTGCCCAACATCCAACGAAAATGCATCTACCGCAGGATATTTGGGTGTTTGATAGGCTTTTACAAGCTGCTTGAGTGAGACAACAACCTCATTTGGGTTTTGCTTTTTGGAAGAAACAGGCTCAGGCGAGGCTGTGGGTGCTAGGTGTGATGACGCTGGTGATGACGCTGGTGATGAATCGTCATTTTGAAGGGATGTAGGTGATGGAGACGGTGCAAGGTCAGTCATGAAGTACCGGAACTATAGCAAAAAAACCGAGTAGATTAGTAGGATTTAGACAACCATATCATGGTCGAGCTATATTGTCCCAACGGCGGAGAATGTCTGTGGTAATGGCGCTCGAGCCGCCCGGCTGCCCCATACGCGTCCTGCCAATATCCGCTGCGCGCGCCCGCGCAGAGCCATCTTGCCAGAGCTTATCAAGAATTTGTCCTAATGTCTCTGGTTCAGCATTGCTGATGGTAAGTGCGTCTGCTAAGAGCCGCTGCTGATTGGCTAAAAACGCAGGTGTGTAGTGCGGTGGTAGCGCAAAACTCACCACTGGAATACCTAAGCTAGCCGCTTGTTCGTGAGCTGTACCAGCCGTACCTAGGACCAAGTCAGCAACAGCTAGGACATCATTAAACCGCGCCTGATATAACAAAACGCGCTGCGTGCCGTGCTGCAACACGGCGAGGTTGTGGGTGCTGCTCGTACCATCATCCACATGAACATCAACATAATGCCAGTCCGGCAGTTGAGGTAGCTGCTTCCCTGCCCACGCGACAATGCCAATTGCGTTTGGTACGTGCTCGAGCGCAGCCAACATCACCTCCAATGACGCCACCGCATACTCGCGCGTCCCTGGTAGTAGCGCGATGATGGGTCCATCACTGTTCGGTTGGTATGCCAGCTTGCGTAACTTATGTAGCTCGAGCGGCTTCTTCGCCGCTAGCCCGTCCAGCATAGGATTTCCCAAAAACTGCACATTACCAAGCCCATCAGCGTTGAGGGTTTGCGCGGTGAGTGCATCCCGAACGTACATATGATTGACCTTAGTACGAATAAGGTAGCGCTCTAAGCTAGTAAATTTTTCCATCGTCACGCGGTTGAGTTTGGTTGGTGTAGAAAGCTGCTTCTCTATCAGTCGGTGCCCACTTGCTTGATGCCCTCTTGCTTGATGTCCGCTTGCTTGATGCCCGCTTGCTTGATGGTGAGCAGATACTAAAGGTTGCACGTAAACCCGTATCTTTGTATTGACTAGCAGCGACAAACTCAGGGCATAAACGTCACCAACGACAATGAGTATGTCTGTCTCGAGTTTTTTGAGGTCACGCAATTGCCGCAGGGTCATGCCCACAAACCCAGCTCGCATATCTTTGACAAACATATCCAAACTGTGAAGCAACAAACCGCCACTTAGCATTACTTGGCGCGGTCCTAAAATAGAGCAGACACCTTCATACGCGTGACCTTGGTCAACCGTAGGATAGGCTTGTAAGGTTAAATCAGGACGTTGACTGCTAAGTTCGCGTGCAAGCTTACTGCCAATGCTATCTTCCCCATAGCCATTGGACAAAAAAAGGACGCGTGCCATGAGCGTTTAGCATATCAGCAAGGCACGCGTGTTTAGGTTTAGTTGATGTGTTTTGAAATCAGCTCAAAAGAATTTGTTAGGGGTAAACGATAACTCGCGCAAACTGCGCAGCGCTTCAGCAACTGGTGCGTCGTAGCCTCGAGCAAGTTCTTCTAAGTTTGAACTCGCTTCAATATCTGGGATCACACCACCATCAAACGGGGTGCCGTCAATGCTTTCTACGTTGGCAACAGCAACCATGACCACGCTGCCATCTGGCAAATCAAAGCCGCGCACAGCTTCTACATTACCGCCGGTCGCTTCACCAATGATGGTCGCACGCCCTTGATTTCGTAAAACCAGCGGGGCAATTTCACCCGCGCTGCTATTGCTGCTACTTACAATCACGGCCAGTTTACCGTCAAAACGAACAGGGGCTTCAATAGACGACCGTGAGATACTTTCACCATCTGGGCTGATAAGCTCGGTGACGCCCATACCGTCTACCTCAGCATAACTGCTGTACCAAGCGATGCCGCCGCGGCTAGTTGCTTGCGCCCAGGTGCCGTCGATAAACGCACCTAATACAAGCCCCATTTCACTCAAGCGCCCGCCTAAGTTATCACGTAAATCTAGCACCAGCGCGTCCGCACCTTGTGACTGAAGTTCAGCGGTGAGGCGGTGGACTTCGTTGGCAACATTCCCCGCGTTGAATGTGGGAATGTAAATGTAGCCCGTGTGGCTATCTAACATTTGACCTTGCGGCAGATTTTGCACTTCGCCAAATCGGATGGGCGCAGGTTCAACGAGCACATCTAAGAGTTGTTGCCCACGGCGCACCTCGAGCAAGACATCACCTGCGTCTACAGCACGTGCAAACATTCTGCCAGCGAGGGCTTGTCCGCCTAGATTGCGTACGTCTTGGTCGTTAATGGTTTCAATAACATCGCCACGTTGTAACCCTGCATTAGCAGCAGGTGTCTGTGGATACACGCGGCTTAACACCACGCCTGAACCCTCTAAATAGTTGTGCTGGAAACCCAACCCTGGCCGCCCATCTGCACGTGGCACAGCGGTGTCACTGTCTACGTAGACAACGCGCCCAACCCAGCTCGAGTGCTCGTCTTCAAGTTCAAACACCATGCGCCGGGCCACACCATCAAAACTGCGCCTCGAAGATGCGTTTAAGGCAGCATCTCGATATTTATTTGCCCACTCATCCCAGTCGATATAAGCTGCGTCCCAGTAATTTTCTTTGAAGACATCGACCATAGCTTGAAAGACAGTCTCGCGACCCTGACTGCTTCTAAGTAGGTCCTGCGCGTATGAAACTGTAAAGGATGAACTAATAAAGAGTATAAAAACGAGTGCCCGAACAACGAAAGAGGCTCGAGCTATATTCCGCCGACGTAAGTAATAAGATGGGGCAACCATATTGCATTGTAGAGCTTAGAGAGACCTAGGCACCGTACAGCAGCTAACAAATTTTTATACGTTCACTTCTAAAACAGTGTCACATGAAAGCCATGAATATTGCGTTAATGCCTTACTCATCTGCATTTTGCTATGTCAGCGTGAGCTAAATAACTATGCGTAGTTAGGTAAAGAATTGCATCATCACCGCGTTTTTTCTTAGCAGGATGCCCACTCACCACCTGAGCGTTTCCGGGTCTTCTAAGGGTTGCCAAGGATGAGACACAATTAGACCCTGCGTGCCAAAGTAACGCACCGGATGCCCTTCAACAGCAAGTGCAACTGAGCTAGCACCCTCAGCAGCAAGCAAACTGTACATGAGTTGATAAAGTCTGGCGCGGTCACCCTGAGGTGAGCTTGAACGCCGAAAGGCTGAGGATAGATTGACATAGACGACTTTATTGTGAACATCTAGCTCGAGTACCTGAGTGCCCGCTGGGATGGCGCTAACCATGTCATCAGCAAGATTGCGCTCAGAAGGTCCTGCTAGTAGGGCGTCTAGTCGCGCTGCAAGATGATCTTCCAGTGGGCGGCGGGGTAGTCTGCGGAAGGCTCGAGCCAAACGCATCTGCTCACCATCAGTCACCACAAAGTAAATCACACTATTCGGCAGGCGTTGCATGATGCGCCCACTAATAGCTGCACTGAGTGCTAACAACAAAAGTAATGCCAACGCGGCAACCCGGAAACTTACTGTACGCACAGCTTGACCTTCATAATCTTATAGTTTAGCAGTGATGTGAACAGCCATTTTGTTAGGGCGATTGGCTGGGTCAGAGTTATTTTTGTAACACCACTTTTATCAAGAGACTTTGGACAGATGATTTTTCAAGTAGATGATTTTTCAAATGGATAGTATATATTTGTGCTCGAGCCACACCTCAAAACCAAATAACGGCATCAATCTCAATTTAATTGACGCCGTTATTAAATTGTTATATCCCACCAACTTCTACTTATTAAAGGTTATGTCCACAACCATCAGATGAAAATCTGCGCTAACACATAGCCAACAATACACGCCGTTGAAACACCGATTAACCCAGGTAACATAAAACTGTGGTTAAAGTAAAACTTACCGATGCGAGTTGTGCCAGACGTGTCAAACGCGCAGGTGGCAATATCTGAGGGGTAGTTGGGAATAAAAAAGTAGCCGTAGCATGAGGGCATTATGCCAATGAGTAACGCCGGTGATAAGCCTAAACTTAAGCCCACAGGTAACATCATGCGGCACGTTGCAGCTTGCGAATTAATTACTACTGAGGCTGTAAACATAGCCAGCGCAAAGGTCCATGGGTAGCGCTGCACAATATCAGTGATGCCAGACTCAAACGCAGGAAGTGCATGCTGAAAGTAGGTATCGCTCATCCAGGCAATCCCAAAAATAGCAATTGCAGCAACCATCCCTGACTTAAACACCACACCTTCCGGAACCCGTGTTGTAGGCGTTTTCGTTACAATGAGGATTAACCCGCCAAACGCAAGCATCATCATTTGAATAATCACCGACATGGAAATAGGGCGGTCACTACCTGCTACCGTGCGAATACTGGGCACCAGCGCAATCACCACAATGGTTGCAAGCGCAGCCAAAAAGAGCAGTACCGCATTACGAGCTGAGGCCGGCAAGACTTCATCCAAGGTCGTAGCAGTTGTATTGGCAATCCGGTCTTTCCAATCAGGGTCTTCTAAACGCTGTTGAAACACCGGGTCGTCTTCTAATTCCACGCCGCGCCGCATACTGTACAGTGACATGATGATGACACCGGTTAAGGTTGCTGGAATCGTCACCATCAGAATGGACAAAAGGGTAATGCTTGTGTTGATGTCTGCTAAGGTGGCAAGGTAGTAAACCACAGCTGCTGAAATAGGACTTCCGGTGATGCCCATTTGGGAGGCGACAGAGGCCGCTGCCATCGGGCGTTCTGGGCGTATTTTATTTTTGAGGGCAACATCGCCAATAATCGGCATGATGGAATACACGGCGTGTCCTGTACCCAGCATAAGAGTCATCGTATAAGTGACTAGGGGACCAAGTAAGGTAATGCGCCGCGGTCTAGCACGCAGCAAGCGCTCTGCCATTTGCAGCATGTATTTAAGCCCACCTGCAGCTTCTAAAATAGACGCACAGGTAACAACTGCAATGATGATAAGCATGACTGTGATGGGCGGGCTGGTTGGGTTCATACCAAACACAAAGACCTGAATGCTAAGCCCAATCCCAGACACAACACCTAAGCCAATGCCGCCGTAACGGCTACCGATGTAAAGCATGACGAGTAGAAATAAAAATTGAGCGAATAACACAATAAGCCTCCCTCGCATTCAGAGACATTCGCATTCAGAGACAAACGACACAGCGCCACCACTGGTCATCGCTATTTCAGTGATGACAATGTTGATACTGCACGTACAAACACAGCTAAGTGAATCGCGCAATTACTTGATTGGCTTGGGGTTACATATAACTCGGGTTACAAGGCAATTTTACGTCTTAGAAGAAGTTCTTATCGGGACGTAAGTACCCTCTAGAGTAGTCTTCGGGGATATTTTTGCCAGCTTTATAAGTCATTCTCGGGCCAACATCATTAACATACTTACCCGTAAATGCCTGAGTACCTTTCACTTTAAAATAGGATCGCGCTACCCTAGGGCATTGACAGCATTAGGATAGGTCGTCGTTGAAGAGATTGGCACAGTTCTCGAGCGTCTCCTACCGAGGATACACGCGATGCTATTGTAGCGTTATGAAGCGCCATGCTTTTTATCATAGGATTTACAAGTCTCAC
>JBCCBI010000290.1:0-7277 GCA_039034155.1 Deinococcota bacterium
AGTCTGGGTTCACCTCAAGCGTCTTGCCCACCAGCTCGAAACAACTGTCTATCAACTCAAGCAAGGACTGCTTGATGACTACATGAGCCAGCAACTTAAACAACCTTCCTATCCCATGAGGTTGTGTGCGTAAGTCCTAACTTGCTATGTCAGCAAAACATAACCCCAGCACTAAAAAGCTACCAGCTTGAGTCACTGGCAGCTCTAAAATCATCCTTAAATAATTTGCTTAAAACAAGCTCGAGACATCCACGGCTGCTTGCGGCTCAACATAGCCTGTATCCATCTGCGCAAGTTGCAAGCCGCCACTCACATCGTCATTCACCCCATGCCAGTAGGTGTAGTTATCAATCACCCAAATGCCAGACTCACGGGTGCCGTTACCTGAACCTTTTACGCCGCCAAAGGGCATGTGTGCTTCGGCGCCGTTGGTGGTGTTGTTGATCGACGTCATACCGGCTTGAATGCGGTCTTTGAAGGTATAAGCCCAGAGGCGGTTGTTGGTATAGATGGCGCTCGAGAGGCCGTAATCAACCGCGTTAGCCGTATCAATGGCGTCATCAATCCCGTCCACCTTCACAAGGTTAATAGTGGGCCCAAAAATCTCCTGCTGAAACTGGCGCATCCCTGGTTTCACGTTTTCCCAAATGGTAGGAAACCCGTAATAAGACGCATCGGGATCACCCACAAAGCCACTTGGTTTGGCATCTGGGGTGATACGCCCTTCCCCGTAAAGCAGTGTGGCGCCGTCTTCTTTGCCCCAAGTGTAGTGCTTTAGCCAATTTTCAAAAAAGCGCTGGTTAATAAACGGTCCGTAGAGGGCGTCTTCCACCTCGAGCGGGTTGCCAATTTTAATCTGCTTGGCAGACTCAATAAACTTAGTTTTAAACGCATCATAAATTGCTGCGTCGATGATGATATTGCCGGCACTGGTACAACGTTGCCCACCGGTTGCAAACGCTGAGAAAATAGCACCTTGAACAGCGTTATCCAGGTCAGCATCCGCCATGATGACGAGCGGGTTTTTACCGCCTAGCTCGAGCGTTGGGTGTTGCAAGTTGCGCCCGGCTACCTCACCTACGTAGCGCCCCACAGCGGTACTACCCGTAAATGCAAGCTTATCCACCAGGCCTTCGTCCATCATGTCAATAAGGTACTGACCCGCGGCATCTTTGCCGCTACCAAACACCACGTTGAGCACGCCTGCAGGTAAACCAGCTTCTTGTAACACTTGTGTAAACGCATACGCACACGCAGGGGTATCTTCAGAGGGCTTCCAGACGATGGTATTGCCGGTAAGTAGCGCTGGAATGATTTTCCAGCTTGGCACCGCAATAGGAAAATTCCCAGCCGTTACAATGCCCACCACGCCCAACGGTCGGCGGTAAGTCATCAGTTCTTTGTTAGCCATCTCAGATGGCACTGTTTGTCCGTAAAGCCTGCGCCCTTCGGACTGAAAAAAGTGACAGGTGTCAATGGCTTCTTGTACTTCACCGCGCGCTTCTTTAAGCGTTTTACCCATTTCCCGGCTGATTAGCTGGCTCAGTGATTCTTTTTCCCGGCTGATGGCCGCGCCCATGTTGCCGATCATCTCACCACGAATGGGAGCAGGGAGCTTCGCCCAAGTTTGGGCAGCAGCCCTAGCTGCATGACAAGCGTCTTGAACTTGAGCTTTGCTAGCTTCTGGAAAATGACCTACAACGTCCTGCTGGTTGTTAGAGCTTATTGAGGCAAAGGTTGAGTCACTGCTAACGTGCTTGTTATTGATCCAGTGCTGGAACGTGGCAACTTGTGTCATACATACTCACTTTCTATTTTGGCGGTTGACGCACCAATTTACTTTCATAAGTTATCTTATCGTGCTTGTTAACTTTGGATGTGATTGTTAGGTGTTATACGGACACTATGAATTCACCTGAGGTCGTCAAGCTAAGAGTGTGTAGCTCGAGCCCATCCTACCTGCCTTACCCACATCTCTAGTGACATGCCAGATGCCCTAAGCATGTGCATCAACCCCCCACACTACAATAATCCCAACATGACAATTCCATGAGGAGGTCGTGAGGTTTTGATGGTGCCCTAAACTTTAGCATTGTCCACGGTGAAACACGCTTACAGGACGTTAGTCCCGTATAATATCTTTTATGACCTCTTCTTTTGATACCGGCATTTATGCAGTGGACACCCATGTGGATACCCGTCCTCCTGTCGGTGCCGAGGCCTATGCCTATCCTCGACGCAATCTTGTCAAAGGCGACGTCCTCTACACACTTGGCGACCCTGCTGAGTATGTATTTCGCCTTGAAGAAGGGCTAGTCAAGCAAAGCTTGCACTTGCTCAACGGTCACGAACGCATTACCGCCCTAGCTGGCCCCGGCGACTACATTGGTGCAGTTGGCCTGCAAACAACTTACCAAGACAGCGCCGAAGTTTTAAGCCCTCACGTATCTGTGAGCAGTATTGACGTAGCTGAACTAGATGAGGTTGTCAAAGACGACCTTCATCATGCAGCAGGGAGTCAACTCAGCCACTTGCGTGAAACCATCGAAGATAGTGAACTTCCGGTAAGTGCCCGCTTAGCACGCATGTTTTTGCGTTTAGGTCAGCGTTTCGGTAACGTTTCTGAAGATGATCACGTCCACATTACCCTGCCACTGACCCACGAAAACTTTGCAGCAATGGTAGGTGCAGCCCGCGAAACAACCACAGCTCTGCTCGGTGAAATGCGCGCAGAAGGTGTGATTAGTGGTACGCGCGGTCATTATAACTACGACCACAACGTGCTCAGCGACTATGCGGTGACAGCGTCGTATCAGTATTCTTAAGTTTCTAGTAGCTAGCAGGCCTCAGTTATGAGCTTGTGTTGATAGATCAAAGAGCACCGTATCACTTTTAGATGATGCGGTGCTTTTTGTGGTATCTGTTTATGGTTGGCGACAGCGACCGTATTTGTAGCATCAGTTGTCTAAAGGCACAATCGAAAAGTTCATGAGATAGCGCGGTTCACCAGATTGTGTATTGGCTCGAGCTTTTTCAAATAGTGTCATAAGTTCACGTTGTATGTCTTTAGCCGTTTCAATATCCAAAGGGACATTGCATATTTAGAAAATACTGCTGGAAAATCTGGACCTGCTAAGTAGGCTGGGCCACTGCTCAGATTCAAGCGGCGCATAAACCATGTCGATGAGATCATCGCTTGTAAGTGTTAACCATAAACCAAGCGGTTTCTTGTAGTGCTTTGAGATAGCTTGTTGTGATTTTTCTGTTGCTAGGGTCGCGCACTGCGTGCATGGCTGCCGTCATAGTTTCAGCTGAGGTGTGCGTAAATATCAACATCGACATTATCGTGGTTAATCAAGGGCGGGTGGGACATTTAGGTCGCGATAATAGTCAAGGTGGCGCACTTGTTGAAAATAGGCAACTTGGTTACCAACCAGCTGACGTTGGCAGCTTGGTTTACTTAGACGCGGGTGAGAACTTAGACCGCGTGCTCACCCGCATTGAGGCCGCTAGCAGCAACATCCTCTTACCCAAGACACCACTGGGAGAATACGGCTTTGTAGCACTTTTTAAGGATACAGAGGGTAACAAAGTAGGTCTGCGCTCACACAGCTAAGACACATTGACGCGTTTAAACCTCAGGTAAATCACCTTTAATGCACTGAGGAATACCCACAGTCACTAGCGCCACAGCATCACAAATGGTGGCTAGGCGCTGATTGACATCACCTAGAGCTTCACGTAACCAACGCCCTAGTGACGTTTCAGGTAACACCCCAAGACCAACTTCATTGGTGGCAATGATGATTGTTTTGTCCAATTCTTGTAGCAAAGAGATAAATTGATCAGACTCGCGGGTGACAGCATCTAGCGCAGCAGCTTCACCACTGACTTCGTGCTCGAGCAACAAATTAGCCACCCAGCCCGTCAAACTATCGAGCACAATCACTTGGTGGTCGGCTTTTGCAATGGCATCACGAGGTTTAATGTGGCGGGTGAGCATTTGCCAAGCTGAAGGATGATACGCCCGGTGACCATCAAGCCGCCAGAGCATTTCTTCGTCACTGGCAGCCAACATGGCGATGTAACTTACGTCATCTCCGGCAAGGTGTTTTGCAAGTTGGGCTGCATAACGCGATTTGCCGCTGCGCAGGCCGCCCGTAATTAAAATACGCTTGGCCACAGCCGTTGACGTGGTTGCTGAGGCAGTTGCTGGCGTTGTGGGCCGAGAAGAGGGTGAATCATCCATCACTAGAATTAACCTAGCATATTGGGCGTGTAAACGACGTCTTGACTATACGGTAGACACCTAAAAGGTATATATCACAAGCTGTTGTAATCTGGGTATGACGTACTCAGAAGTAGGACACCTGTATGTTGGTATCTTGCTGTGTAGGGCGTGAATGTTGACGGTAACATACGCGTGCTTAATGATGTTCAAACGCGTGCCGGGGTAATGTTTTCGACGGTAATGACTCATAAACCCCTCTAAGCTGTAAGTAGATGATATGTCCCCTGCCAAGACCTTAATTGCCAACAAGACCTTAATTGCCAAGAGGGTGTCACGATGCCAAGAGGGTGTCACGATGACTGTAAGTACGGCGTTACGTCCCAACGAAGCTCACGTAATACAACCTTGCACATGAAGCACGTTTGGTTGTTAACAATAGCTTAAAGCTTATATATGACCTCTAGCACGTCATACTTGGCATGTTCGTTCTTTCAGCAAACTAATAGCACGCTGTACAGACAGGTTTGTGGGTATACTTGCCAACGATGAAAAGGATGTTACCTAATATGCGAATAACTTCTAATCTGCTCAATCCGCGCATCAGATTGGTCAGATGTTGCACAATCATCACGTTAGTTGCGCTTAGTGTTACAGCATTTAGTACAACGTTGGCACAAGATGTCACGCGTATTGTGATTCTTCCCTTTAGCACAACTGCTGATGCCGCCACCTATTCTTTGGGGCTACCCACAGCGATTCAGCGCACGTTAAATGTTATAGATGGTGTTTATGCGCCGCCAGTTGGCGATGCTTTTTTTGTGTCCCAGCGGTTACAAACGCGCGGTGCTATGACACCTGACAGTGTCGCGCGGGCCTATGACGCTGCGGGAATTGTGAGCGGTCAAGTGCAAGTTGTTGGCGACCAAGTTGAGGTTCGTTTGGGCTTTGCTGGCCCTAACTACCCGCAAGTTGCCGATGCAATTATTCGGGCTAGCCTCGAGGACAGCCAGAGTGTTGTCACGCAGGCTGTCAATACAACTATCGATAGGTTGGCACTTTCGGTAAGCAGCTTGGATAACAGCGAGATCACCAGCTTACTGTCACGGGTGCCCTCGTTTGAGAGTTTAGCGGCGGTGGGTGAAGCGTCCTCTCGTTTAGGAGGTGCTGACCTCGCGGCTCTATCCACTGCCAAAGACCCCGATGACGACCTCGACTACGCCTCGAGCTGGATTCTTTCAGAATATGCTAGGGCGCTAGCACTAGACGGCAATCAAAATGAGGCTTTGACCTATTCACAACGCGCTGTAGAGTATGGCACGTTAGACGTTGAAAGTACTGCCGTGCGCGGCGTTATTTTGCTGTCCTACGGTCAAACTGCCGAAGCGCGGCAACTCTTTGATGAAGCCCTGCGCATCAACCCTGTTCACGCCATCGCGCTCCAAGGGCGTGGGCGCTCTACCGACGACGTGCAGATGGCGCAAGCGGATTTTGAAGCTGCTCTAAGGGCTAATCCGCGTTTTGTGAACGCCTACTTGAGTTTGGCTGCAAGTCAAGACGCTCAGCGTGCCCTGCAGACCTTACGAGCTGGTGTTGAACGGGTGCCAGAATCCATCAGTTTGCACCGCGCCATTGTACGTGAGGCGATCCGGCTAGGTGACCCAGCAGGTGCCGTGAGTTATTTAGAAGGGTTTTTAGCACAGAACCCCGAAGCCTCGCCAGATATTTATGCGTTAGCTGCATTGGTACCTCCGGGTACACCTAGTGAGCAAGCACTCGAGCTTGTGCGTCAAGGGCGCTCGCTCTACCCTGAAGCAGAATCGCTAGTGTTAGCAGAAGCTACCTTGCTCGAGAAACAAGGTTATAGCCAAGCCTCGCAAGAAGTATTAAGCAATGCCGTCCCTAGTTCGCCGTCTACAGATACCGCCAGCACCATTGAACTGGCCGTCACCCAAGCGCGCAGTGGACAGTTAGACCAAGCCAGGGCAACCATGGCCTCACTGGGTACAGAAGGGGACGCGCTCGAGTTCAATACCGCGCAAGTGTACTTGCAAGCCGGGCAGAGCAATGCTGCAATTAGCATTTTAGAACCTCTAGTTAACCGCAACCCCAATGACGACGAAGCCCTGACGTTTTATGCCATTGCACTAGGGCGGGCAGGTCGCTACGACCAAGCCTTAAATAGCCTTGACCGGGCGTTGCAACTTAACCCTGCCAACGAGCAAGCTGGGCGCGCGCGCAGTGTTATTGAACAAAACCGCAATCTTACGGGTAACCAAGCTGTGAGCCTAAATACTGAGGCTGCTACCGCCTTTGAAGCAGGCTTGTCCGCCCTTGAAGGTGGGCAGTTCAACGAGGCCATGCGTGAATTTGACCGCGCCAGAAGTGTACAAGACCAAGGTCTCATCGCCTTTTATCAAGGTTATACCAAGCAGCTTTTAGGAGATACCTCGGGCGCTGTGTCAGACTACGAGCGGGCTCTACAAGACTTACCTAACAGTGCAACCTTGCTTAATAACCTTGGCTTTGCCTACTACCGCATGGGGCGCTTTGACCGCGCTGTGGAAACACTTGTCCAAGCTGTCACAGCAGACCCTGCCAATGTTGAAGCGCAACTCAACCTAGGCCTAGTCTACTATGACCTGGACCGCTTTGCACAGTCGGTAACGCCACTCGAGCAAGCTCTAGCGCTTAACCCCGACCTTGCCCAAATTAATCTGCAAACACAAAACGGTGACTTTAGCTATACTGAACTTTTGGAAGATGCTCGTCAACGTGCCCAATGACTTCTAGGGGTTTCTTTACCGTATAGCTACGTAAAATCAACAAACATTTAAAGCTGCAGACCTATGAAAGTCTGCAGCTTTGCTTTATACAAAATACATTCTTACTTAAGCACTAAAGACATAATTAAGGTAGTAATATGTATGAAACGGTTG
This sequence comes from Deinococcota bacterium, assembly GCA_039034155.1. GTDB lineage: Bacteria > Deinococcota > Deinococci > Deinococcales > Trueperaceae > JBCCBI01. The sequence goes on from JBCCBI010000290.1 coordinate 7,168, forward strand.
GTGGTCTTATTCTGTCTAATGCGCTTATTCAACCATTAAAACGAATTGCTGAAAACGCGGGAAAGACTGGAGATATCATTATTGAAAAAGTACAAAACTTAGAGACTGAA
>JBCCBI010000291.1:0-7273 GCA_039034155.1 Deinococcota bacterium
GCGAAACCGAATGCTGCCACACCAACAACGAGTAAACCTGCAACGATCTTATTCATATCTAAGCTCCTTAGCTGCCCGAATGTTTGTCCCTTAGGAACTGGGGTCAGCTGTGATGGTGTTAGTATGTGCTGCTTCTTTGTACAGCTTGTGCAGCCTTGTAGGAGACTTCGTGTAGGTGCTGACTTGACACGAGAAACGGCACTTCATAATTTGGGGGTAGGCACTGGGACGGCATAACTCTGCTTTAAACTTGATCTTTAGACAAGTACTATGTGAAGCTTATGTGGAAGTTGGGGGTGTATGCTGGCTTGTAAGCATCTTCTAATGAGACAAAAACATCATCTGTGACTGCTCAATCTGCCACGTTGAAAAGAAAAACCTAGCTACTCACAATCTCCATACAGTATTGATGAGACTTGACAAACCTGTTTGTGTGTCAAGATTTGTGGTTTTCCTGATCGAAATCTTTATGTTATGACCAATTTCATATTGACTTAAAGGGAGTAAGGGACTGTGAAGTACCGTTACGCAACTCGAGACGACCTTGATGTTTTAGCTGAATGGAATAAGCAGCTCATTATTGACGAAGGTCATCGCAATACTATGACCCAACAGCAGTTGCGTGAACGCATGGCGGGCTGGCTCGAGCAAACCTATCAAGCCGTTATGTTTGAACGAAAAGGTACACCCGTAGCCTATGCGTTGTATCGTGAAGATAGTACAGACATTTATTTACGCCAATTTTTTGTTGGTCGTGAGTACAGGCGGCAAGGTGTAGGACATGATGCATGTGGGCTACTTCGGAGACAGATTTGGCCTTCTGGTAAACGTCTCACTGTAGATGTGCTGACGACCAACACAGCAGCTGTGGCTTTTTGGCGTGCGCTGGGTTGTCAAGATTATGCCTTAACGTTAGAGATACTACCTTGATGTTCAAAGTTGATGACGTACAAATTCAAAAAGGCTCGAGCCTATCCAGCCCGCCCCGTGCCCCGTAATAATTTACCGACAAACTAGCAGCATCAATTGCCCTTCTTACTGCCTGCTCGAGCAACCCCGTCTGCGTATAAGCGTGCATAAACACACCTGCAAAGGTATCCCCTGCGCCCGTTGTATCAACAAGGTTAGGCTGAGGCGGCACGACAAACGTTTTTACCTTTTCATCTGCTATCAAAACAACGTCATTAGCAGCTTGCGTGAGAATCACCCTGAGAGCGTATTTATCTGCCAGGTACTTACTAGCGTCTACAGGTGACAGTTCAGGGAAAAGCACTTGGCTAATCGGCGGATTCCAGAGGATGATGTTGAGGTGCTCGAGCATCCCTAAAACCTCATTCGAAGGATAGCTATTTACAGCACCGTCCAAGTCACAAAAGCAAATAACATTTTGTGCCTCAGCGTAAGCAAGTTCAGCTTGAATAACACCTAAGTGATAGCCATCAACGTATACCAACACGGGCTGATGTCCTTGCAAGTAATCCATTAACTTATCGGGATGGTGAATGTTGGGTTCAGCAATAATGCTGCGCTCGCCACTTACAGCAGTGGTGATGAGGTTGAGGGTGGTGTGGGGCGCGTCGCGATTAAGCCCCAGCATATTGACACCGTGGCGTTCAAAATCTGTTGTAAGGATGTTTGAAAGCGCGTCACTGCTGGTACGCCCAAAAAAGATAACATTTGCGCCTACTCGAGCCGCTGCACACGCGCAGTTGGCGGCCATCCCACCTGGTATGGTCAAAAAATCTGTGGCGGTAAGCCGCTCACCTTCCACTGGTAAGTGCGGCACGGTTGCCAGAATATCAACATTGGCTGACCCTACTGCGACAATAATCGGTGAGGTCATCCTTAACTGCACCTGCGGATGCGCGCAACCTCATCCATAAACGTGCGCACTTTGGCTTCAGATACAGGTGTCCACCAAACGCTCTCTTCTTTGAGCGAACTTGCCACAATTACACCGTCTGCAACGCTCAAAATATCGCTGATGTTATCTACGGTAGCACCGCTTCCCACTACGAGCGGTAATTGTGTGGATTGCCTAATCATACGCATCTCGTCGAGTTGGGCACTGTCCCCGGTGCGCTGTCCGGTAGCGATGACGACATCAGCATCAAAAAACTCCACATCGCGGGTCAGTTCGCTCACATCCCGGTCGCTTACGATGGCATGTGCGCCGTGTTTCACGTGGACATCTGCAAAAACGTTGAGGTGCGTTGCGCGCAAGTTAGCGCGGTAGCGGGTAGCTTTGGCAGCCTCACCTTCAATAAACCCTTCGTTAGCAACATAGGCATTTGCCCATTGATTCACCCGAATAAACTGACTGCCAGAGGCTTGGGCAACAGCTAGCGCAGGCAGGGCAGCGTTGGCCAGGACATTGATGCCAGTAGGAAGTTTGGTTACTTGTTGAATTTGCGCGGCAATGACCGACATGGTGGCAACCGTTTCGTAACCAATGTCAGCAGGTTTGGCAAAGGGAATATCGCCATGATTTTCAACGATGAGTCCGTCGATGCCGCCTTTGGCGTAGCGTTCAGCGTCTGTAAAGGCAGTTTTGTAGACAGCCTCAAGCTCACCTTCAAACCCTGGTGATCCTGGTAGGGCAGGTAAATGCACGACGCCAATGGCAACGTTGAGTGTGCCAAAAAGTTGTTTAAGCGCGTTAGATTTAGACGCTGAGATCATCGTGACTCCTTGGGTAGCAGGTATCATCTGGTCTTTTACAAATACGTTCAGGTAAGACGGCGTCACAGACGATAACATCATAGTTGGGATGGTAGCCGTTCATGTTTAACACGTTAAGATTTGAGCCATGCTCGAGCCGCCCAGCACGCTATCAAGACCAAACTGCGTGCAGTATGGGCAATGTCTACAGCAGACACAACATCTGGTCCATCTGCAAAGTGCCGACCTATTGCGGGAACCCCGCATAGCACTACGTTAGGTGTTGCGTTCATCAAGCTGACGTCGTCACTGCGACTCACGTTAATTGCTTGGGAGGTGCTTACCTCATTCAATAAGATATCCGGTGAGGCTTGGGAGGTAAGGTCGCGTAATGTCTCATACAACCACGGCGGGGTGACGGCACCTCGGGTCTGGCTGGCGTACTCAGCCAAAGACGCACCCTGACCTAGTGCAGCCGTATCACTTGCCGTATGAAGGTCACTGATGATGGCAAGGTCTGGTGCTGGTAAGTGTGACAGTAAACGCTGCGCGCCCCTCGAGAACGACGTATTTCCCGTTGCCAACACACCTTCTTCTTCGTCAGTGAGGGCAACAAGTGCTGAAACATCATTTAGACCAGCCAAAAACGCCGCTGCTAAAAGCACAGCAACACAGCCCGCTGCATTATCCATTTGCCCGCTGTAGAGGTAATCATCAACGTCATTGTTAACAGGCTTCATCGGTACGTCAATGACAATGCGCTGCCCTGCTCGTAGGCTGATACTGGCATCATCTGGCTTAAAATAAGCAACCTCACCACCGTACAGTGTTCCTCGAGCAATGACTTTATACATTTGTGTTGAGGTCGAATATCCTAAGACTGAGGCAGGTTGCTGACCATCCATCATCGTGTGTAAGCAAAAGGGTACGAGCTTATAGCTACCACCTGTCTGTTGATTTGCAATCAAATAGCTGATGCAATCCCAGTGTGCCACAAGCCAGATAGGTGCTGGCGAGTTGCCAAGCTCGAGCACGCCGTTACCTGTTTTTTGATAGTTTAAATTCCAGTTTGGAATATCGCGACCTGACCACAAGTCAGTTGTGACAACGTCTTGCCACCATTTTTGGATGATGGGTCCACGTAGCCAAGCAGGTGTTTGGCTTGGGGCTGGGGTGTTGGCGAGGTCTTGGAGGAGGGAAGCGGCTCGAGCTGGCGTCGCCCAGGTTAGGAGAGCTTCAAGTTCAGCCTCACTTAAACTAGCTGATAATGTTGATGCCACCCGTGTTAGCGGCCTTGTAACCAGCGGCTCGAGAGGCTCAAGTTAAACCAAATTGCTAACAAAATAATCAAACCTTCAATAATTTGTTGGTAAAACGGTGAAATACGCAGCAAAATAAGCCCGTTGCCGATCATAGCTAGTAAAAGCGTGCCAAGTACCGTGCCCAACATGCGCCCTTCGCCGCCAAACAGATTGGTACCGCCAACAATGACCGCGGCGATTACCTGTAATTCAAAGGCAACCCCTGTATACGATGAGCCAGAAGCAAGCCGCGCCGCTGTTACCATGCCACCTAGCGCCACAACCAAACCGCTAATCATGTAAACAACAAGTTTCACAAGGCGCACGTTCACGCCACTGCGCCGCACAGCTTCTTCATTGCTGCCAATGCCGGTGATGTACACGCCAAGCGTCGTGGTGTTTAAGAGAATAACTCCGATAATTACGACTACAAGTGCGATAATAGCGGGCACGGGTACAATGCCAATGCGACCGCGTCCGAGCCACAAAAAAGGGCTGTCCGGGTTGATGGGGAGGGAATAACCTCGAGTTAGCAGTTGCGCTAGTCCGCGCACAATAGATAGTGACGCAAGGCTCACAATAAACGCCGGAATGTTCTGGTAGGCCACAAAATAGCCGTTCATTGCCCCAAGCACCAGGCCTAAAAGCAGCATGAGCACAACTGTAAGGCCAACCCCAAAACCAGACCCAACAGCACCCAAGGTCATTGCTGAAAGTACCGCGACTAATGCTGTACCTGAACCAACTGATAAATCAATGCCGCCTGTCGTGATGACAAGGGTCATGCCCGTGGCGACAATAAGTGTAGGCGCGGCTTGCCGGGCAATGTTGAGCAGATTAGTAACTGTTAAAAAGTTTCTAGCCGTCAGCGAAAGCACAACGAACACAGCTATAAAAATCAGTAGCAACGTGCCTTGAAAGGCAACATCTGGGTTGCGCCAAGCTTGCCGGGTGGGTTTTGATTGAGTTGATGTAGATGAATCTGACAAAGGCGTGCGTCTCCGAATAGGTGAGGTTAAAGTTTAGATAGATTGCTATCTACCACTGTTAAAGATGTCGGCATCAGCACTAGCTGACGATGTTATTGATAAGATGATGACTTAGTAAGAAGTATTCTTAATCACATCCATCTAAGTTGACGGTTGGAAGATGGCATCATTATGGTTGTGACGATAGTGGGGATAACTTAGTTATCCACTAGGAGCTTTTTGGTAATTGAGTAGAGACAAAGGGCTCATCATCTTTAAGCTTGGACGATAAGTTCGATAACTTCTTGTAAATTAGTATCTGCGCTATTGCGTTCAGCGACGTTTTGCCCTTCGTACATCACCATAATACGGTCACTTACCGCCATGACATCCTGCAAACGGTGGCTAATGAGGATAATACCCACGCCGTCATCACGCAAGCGGCGAATTAAATCTAGGACTTCGTTAACTTCTTTAACAGCTAGGGCGGCAGTAGGTTCATCTAAAATGAGCACTTTGGGCGCAAAAGATACTGCCCGACCAATGGCAATGGCCTGACGTTGCCCGCCCGATAAGTGCCGCACCTTCACGCGAGTAGACGGCACTTTGATATGTAAGCGCGCTAGCACCTCACTAGCATTCGCGTGCAAACGCGCCTGGTCAACGAATTTGAGTCCTGCAACTTGGCGGGTGGGTTCACGCCCCAAAAAGATGTTTTTGGCAACGTTCAAACTGTCGCAGAGGGCGAGGTCTTGATAGACCATCTCGAGCTGACGCTGGCGGGCGTCTTGTGGCGAACGGAAATTAACAGGGCGGGTCTCGAGCAAGTATTCCCCGCCATCCGGCCGGTACGCACCGCTAATTACTTTCATAAGCGTAGACTTACCGGCACCGTTATCGCCCAAAAGCCCTAAAACCTCACCAGCTTCTAGCCGCAAATTAACGCCTGTAAGTGCTTGAATGGCACCAAAGTGTTTGTGAATATCTCGTAGCTCGAGCAGGCTCATCTACGTCTACACCTCAAAACTCAGACCTTAAACTTACTCGAACAAGCTGCGAAAGTCGTCAACGTTGTCAGTCGTGACAATATCAATTGGAATAAGCACTTCTTCAGCAACGTCATCACCAGCAAGTAGTGCTAAGGAAACCTCAACGGCTTCATAGCCCTCTTGGTAGGGGTTTTGCTGAACAACAGCTTCAACAAAGCCAACGTCTATGCCGCGTACAGCTTGGGCTGTAAGATCCCAGCCGATGACTGTGACGCTATCACCTATGCCTTGGGCTTCCACCGCAGCAATGACGCCAATGAGCGCAGGTTCACCGGTAGCGTAAATAATGTCTAGCCCAGGGTTAGCGGTGACTAAGTTTTCTGCCGCTGTCAGGGCAATTTCTTGGACGTTTTGCCCGTCTACGGTGCCGACAATCTCCACACCATCAACTGTTTCCATAATTTCTACGAAGCCGTCGCGACGCTGGTTTTGAATAAATGAGTTGAGCGCGCCAACGATGCCAATCTCAGCACCCTCTGGAAAGGCTTCGGCAACATAGCCGGCTGTGTACTCGCCAGCTTCAACCCCAGCACCGTAGTTGTCCACGCCGATAAACGCGTCTGCAGGGGGAACAGCCACTTTCGCATCAATCGCGGTTACGGGAATACCCGCTTCACTAGCGGCGGTGACAGCTGGAACAATGCCCTCAACATCAATTGCCACCACAATAATGGCATCTACTTGTTGGGTGATGAACGACTCTATAGCGGCAACTTGCATGGCTGGGTCGTTATTACCATCCACAATTTGTAGGTCTACACCGAGGGCGTCAGCTGCATCTTGGGCACCATCGTTAATTTGGTTAAAAAAGAGGGCTTGTAAATTGATAGTGACGAGGCCAACGCTGGTTTGAGCAAGTGCGCTTGTAGCCAAGCCAATGATAGTGAGTGTAGCGATGAGTTTGAGTAGTATAAACTTACGGTGTTGGTTCACGGTTACTCCTTTGGCTTGTAGGACAGGTGTTTGCACTGAGCTAAGTGGGTTGTACAAAAGTGTGTCTACAAGCGCATTGATATTTAGAGCAAGTGGCTCTTACCAAGATTACCTTATCGTAGACTGTTAACACCAGTCTTACTGATAGAAGTAACGTTATTCGTGACTGCTGGTTTTTATGCACTACTGGTTTTTTATCCATAGCTGGATGAGTTAAGAAGCTCGAGCATAATCCACACCATCCGTTTATAGAATGAAGGCATGTATTTGTCTCCTAAAAATGACCATCGGCATTGGGTTACATTGTGCGGCTTGTAATGGTGCGTGCTAAGCACAACAAGACCAAGCTGTTTCACGTGAA
>JBCCBI010000292.1:0-7255 GCA_039034155.1 Deinococcota bacterium
GAGGCTGAATCAGTAGCTTTTCTTGTGTGCGACTCATTGAATCTTGATACATCAGCTTACTCATTCCCTTATTTGGCTGGTTGGAGTGATAACCCAGACGACATTTTGAACGCAACTGAAAAAGCTTGTAAGGTTGCAGACAAGATTCTCGAGGCACTGCCTCAGGAGTCTGTGTTGGAGGTGGCAGCATGAATCCAGACACATTCAATTACGAGCAATATCCAACTGTTGGCGAGGTGGCACGGCTCAACTATTACGAACGTTGGGGAGGCTCAGAAACAACGTGTGCCATGCACAATAATTTGCCTAAACCTGCCGGACCTAATGTCCCCGTGTTGTGCGACTATGAGTATGACGGGGTTATCCTAGAACTCCCTGAAGATTTCCCCAGCCGCTTTTTACCCTTATTAGATAAACTCTACACGGAAGTTAAAGATGATTGGTACAAGTGTGGGAAGCAGTCTGGTAGAGAAGATATGAAACGCGAGCTTCGTCAAATCTTGGGTGTGGATGAAGATAGCTGATGTTACAGCGCACAAAGCCTATCATCTTTACCGCGGACTCAGTTAATGCCATCCTTGATGACCACAAAACTGAAACGCGCAGACTTATCAAGCCACAATTTACAGGCTATGCCCACAAGTCTGTGTTCCATAAAAGTGGCTACTGCACACCTCATGGCGACGAGATTAAGTTGCGCTATGGCTTAGGTGACGTTTTATGGGTACGTGAAACTTGGGCTGACCCAAACGATGTTGAGATACCTGTTTACAAAGCTGATAACGCAACAGCTTATCAGTCTGTTACATGGAAATCTCCTATATACATGCCAAAAAAGTTTGCGCGTATCAAGCTGTGTGTTGTTGGTATAGGCGTTAGGCGTATTCAAGACATGACAGACAGAGATGCTATTGCCGAAGGTATTGTTCTCAAAGGCATAACTAACTATGAAGGTAAGGCGCGAAAACAGTTCTCGAAGGTGTGGGACAGCTTACATGCCAAGCCAAAACCTGTTTATGAAACTTACCTTGATTGTGGTGACGCAGCTTTAGATGACTATCGGTACACAAGGAAAGTTAGCCACTACGTTTCATATCCTTGGAAATCATGTGAAGGGGCTGATTATGTTGAGTATCGTTGCTCAATTTACAGAGGTAAGCCCTGGCATATATACCCTAATCCGCTAGTTCAAGTAATTCGGTTTGAGGTGGTGAAGTGAGCACAAGTATTGAGTGGACTGATGAGACTTGGAATCCGGTTGTGGGCTGCACCAAGGTAAGCCAAGGGTGTAAGAATTGCTATGCGAAGACTTTGCACGACAAACGCCATAAGGCATATTTAGACGGCAAGCAGATGCCAAAACAGTACGCAGAACCTTTTGAGACAATCCAGCTTAAACCTGAGAGACTCGAGCAACCCCTCCACTGGCGTAACCCGCGCAAAATCTTCGTGAATAGCGTGTCTGATTTGTTTCATGAGCAAGTACCGTTTGAATTTATTGACAGAGTGTTTGCAATTATGGCGGCAACACCTAAGCATACGTACCAGATTCTTACTAAGCGCCCTGAGCGTATGCACCTATACCTGCGCAATCTGTACAAAAAGCCTCTACCTAATGTTTGGCTAGGGACCTCGGTTGAAAACCAAGATGTCATTCACCGTATTGATGAGCTTAGACAAGTACCTGCTGTTTTACGCTTCCTCTCGTGTGAACCTTTGTTGGGCCCACTTGAGCTTGACCTTCACGACATTCACTGGGTGATCGTAGGTGGTGAGAGTGGTAAAGATGCTCGTCCCATGCACCCAGATTGGGCACGTGCTATCCGTGACCAATGTATAGAGGCTGATGTCCCGTTCTTTTTTAAGCAGTGGGGCGCATACGGTTCGACCTGCCTACGAGGTGAGCAAAGAGTCTTTCGCACATTCGAGAATAAACAGCAATGGATTAACAAAGCTAGCTCATGGGTTAACGGTGGGACTTGCGTAGGGGCTAACGGCAAGGTTCTAAAAATTGGTGGTGACTTTAGTGACTCCAAGGTTTATCCAGTAGCTGTCATGCACAAAATGTCTACGAAGCGGGCTGGGTGCGAGTTGGACGGCAGGACATGGGGCGAGTTCCCCACCACCTAAAAAATTTACCCCAACTGTTCCAAAATTGTGAACAAACAAACCTCTTTATTCCAGAAAGGAGACATAGTGCCCCGTAAAACCACGCCTAAGCAACTCGCCGAAAAGCGCCTCGAGCGCTATACCAAACTCTCAGCCGAAAGACCATGGCTAAAAGAACCAGTCACATGGCATAACCGCCTCGAGATACTGCTTGACATCATCAACCCCAAGGTTGCAGCTCGAGTCAGGCAAGACTTTGTACCAGTCCTGCAATGGCTGGCAACCTACAGACCCGAGAAAGAAGCCAAGGGCCACGCCATTATTGTGCTGGCCTTGCATCTAGTCAGTGTCAAAAGGCTGCAGCTTGAAGATGCCATAAAAACCACCTGTAGCATCATGACTGATAAAGCCGGGCGTAAGCCACTTAAGAATGATGCTTTTTGGAATTTTGTCAGGTTAGCTAAGGCTGAGATGCTTGCTGAGGCTATGGAGGTTCCAGAGGTAACTGTTACTGCTGAGCCTAAGCGTGTTGTGGCAGAGCAGGGCGTGCTCGAGGTAGCAGCGTGAAGCCTCAGAACTTACCAGAAATGCACCAAGCCATCCTGCAACACATAGATATAGGTCAGTTATCAAAAGATGCATGGACTGCACTTAAAGATACTTGTGAAACCTCAGTAATTGCCTATGGTGATGACCGCCTCCAGAACGCTATTTTAACGGCAGCAAAAACACTGTTATTGCTTTGTTTGGATGCTATCCAGCAGCAGTCTGATGAAGATTTTGAGAAGTTCCCTGCCCTCTTTTGGGTTGATGGCCACGTTCAAAGGGCAACTAACTTACTTAGCAAACTTACTTACGAACAGTGGTGGCGTCAGCATCAGGCGCAAAAGTCATGACCGCGCGCATTTCCCTCGAGCAAAACCACGCCCTAGACTGGCTGCAAGAACAACCTGCCAACAGTATTGATTTTCTGCTCACTGACCCACCCTATAACGTCACAAACCTATCCTATGAAGGTGACATGGTCTGGGATGGACACCTATTCCGACGTTGGTGGGAACAGGTCAAACATGCCGTCAAATCTAACGCATGGATAGCTATGTTTGGCGTTGACATGTTCGCAGCACGGTTGATGCTGAGTGAGTCTCGAGCTTACAAGTATCAACATGTTTGGGTTAAAACACGCAAGACAGCACACTTGCGCTCGAGCTACGGACCACTAGCAGAGCACGAGCTCATCTTGATGTTTAACTTTGGTTTGGTCACGTGCAGTACCTATAACCCCGTTCGTTCTGAAGCCGAAACGCTGCGCGGTTCAAGAAGTGCAACCGAAAGCCACGGAAAACACTACAGCGCACATGGCAATATGCCTGCGTGGGCAGACGACGGTACTCGTCATCCAACAACAGTTCTTTATTACCCAAGCCCTAAGCGCACTAAGGAAAGTCATCCAAGCCAAAAGCCTGTATCACTACTGCAATACCTGATCTTAACTTACAGCAATTACAACGACGTTGTAGCTGACCCATTTATGGGTTCAGGTAGTGCAGGTGTGGCGGCCATAAGCCTCAAGCGTCGGTTTTGTGGTTGCGATGTAAACCAGCATTGGGTTGAACATGCGGGGAAGGCTATTGCTCAAGAGGCGATGGTTGAGCCTTTGTTCAGCGAAAAGGTTGACGCATCATGAGCGACGAAAAATTTATCAACGATCCTGATTACCAGTCTTTTGTAGAAGCTTCAAATGCGATGAACGAGATCGTTTTTGACCTTATCCGAGCTGGCGCACCAATAGTTGGCGAAACTGGTGATTTTATTCTTACATACCCAGACGGCGAAGAGTCTGAACTCGCTTTCTGGTTAGATCGTCAGTATGTCCGTGAAACTTACGAAATAATTGCCTGTCTCATAGCGCATCTTGAAGCTAAGCACGACTATGTAGGTTTTATTTGCAGAAACACAGACGATGGCTACTGGTGCTTTATTAAAGTTGCTGACATTAGCGATGAACCACACGCCAGAATTTTTGGCGCATTTAGCCATACAAATCGAGTGTTGACAGGGCGTGGCGAAGGGACAGCCACTATAAAACTTGAAGCTTTTGCAAAGGCTTGGAAGTCGCTACACAATGACTAAACAACCCGAAACCATATCCCTTGCTGACTACCGCAAGCTCACCGCCACCAAAAAGCAAACCACCCAAACCATGAGCATTGCCGCCTATCGCCGCGAGCTAGGTATCAATAAACCTAACCCCATCGACCCTATCAACCTCGAGCACCGCCGTGCAGTCATGGCGGCACTACCCAAGGTGTCAGTACACGTACGTAGCCGCGTGATGGCAGCCTCGAGCGATGTGTATGAGATGTTGGCTCGAGAACGCGCTAGACAACGCCAACTCAAAAACCCTGACCGAAAGTGCAAAGCACAGCCTGAAAGCATCTTTCAAAGCGACTACAACATCGTTAAAGAGGCGCTTGGCTGGTTGCAGTATCACACTCACAACAGCAAGCGCAGTAATGGTGGCTTTCTTGACAACACTGCGCTTAATGCCGACAGAACAAGGTTCTTAGTATCCGAGCTAAAGGTGGGTGACAACAAGCCAACAGAAGGGCAGCTCGAGTGGGCTGAAGCATGGGATGCATGGTTCAAATTTATGGGCATTCCAAAAGAAAACGCACATGTAGCAATTTGGTACCCAGAGGACTGGGGCGAGATTTTGGCAATACTTCAAGGAGATGACAATGGATAGCGAAAAAATTAAAGTTAAGACATTTACGGGCTTTGATCCGCGCCCTGAGTACGTTCAAAATGTAGACGGGCAATTTAACAGATGGATGGAACAAAATAACGTAACACTGATTAATAAGTTTGTCTCACCGCTTGTACCAGTTGTTTACGACAAGGGTGATGATGATCGCCCCAAGGGCGATAACACGATGTGGTTCACATACACCATCACAGTATTTTATAAGGAAAACGAGTAATGGCTCGAGGCTATAACTCTGTCATCTTAGTAGGGGCAGTTACTCAAACACCTGAACTGCGTCACACGAGCAGCGGGATAGCAATCCTAGACGTACAATTGGCAGGCATCTACAAGGTCGTTACTGATCTAACAGTTCACGATATCACTTGGTATCACCGCGTCACTATGCTTGTCAAGTCTGCAGAGATTCTTGCTGAGAAGCTCGAGGAAGGCTCTGTTGTCTTTGTCGATGCTCGCTTAAGGTACGAAACGTGGGAAGACGATAGTGGGCAACGCCGCAGCACACTGAAATTGCACGGCATCCGCATGGACGTACTCACTGAAGGTGTGCGGGGCGATGAATGGGCAGTCAATGATGCTCGAGGCCAACCTCGTCTTGTGGATTCCGTCAATGAGGTCACAGCTATTGGCAACCTCACCAAGGACGCCGAGCTTCGCTACACACCTAATGGTCACGCAGTTGTCCGGCTAAGCCTTGCCATCAACGAAAAATACCGCGACCGCAGTGGACAAGATCAAGAAAACACCCACTACGTTGATGTACAAGTATGGCGCGATCTTGCTGAAGCTTGTGCTGATTTGAAAAAGGGTGCGCCGGTACTGGCATCGGGACGGTTTGTGACTGATAGCTGGACAGATAACGATGGCAACAAGCGTTATCAAAATCGTATTGAGGGTACTCGAGTTGAGTTCTTAGCACGTTCTACCAATGGTGATAACGGTAGCGCGTGGCATGCAAGTGCGCCTGCTAATGGCACCGCCAAAGCGCCACCTCCGCGCGCAACACCTAACTTAGACATTGACGAAGAGTTTCCACCGGAAGAGGATTTACCTTTTTAGGAGTAGATGACATGCCTTATAGAAAACGTGAGGTTGGTAGTGTTACAGCATATGCACAGCCAGCAGACGGTGACAAATGGCGTGCCACTGTTTGGATTGAGGCAGCACTCATCAAAGAAGAGTTTTTTGATACTGAAGTTGAAGCACAAACGTTAGTCATTCAAACCTTAAAAGATTTACGTGAAGCTAGCGAACTTGCATTGGAAAGAAAATTGGTGATGTTTCAACCAGATTTTAAAGACAAAATTAGAGGGGGTAGCACCAATGGTTAAGGGAAACATCTGGCTACAGGCGAACGCCGAACAACTAGGTATCAACCCTGAGCACATTCAACCTGCAAGCGTTGACTTGTGCTTGGGTATGCCATCAGCCCCAAGTAGTGGAATGATGATCAAAGATGGCAAGTTAATACTGTCACCGGGCATCGTGCACCACTTACCTACTGTTGAAAGCATCAACATGCCAGCTGACTGTGCAGCGCAGATGAAACTCAAGTCAAGTAAGGCTCGAGCTGGCCTTAACATGAGCGGTGGCTGGGTTGACCCTGGATTCCGTGGCAACCTAACCGCAGCTGTGACTGTTACATATCAAACCGAGTTAACGATAGGGCAGCCCTTTCTACAACTCGTGTTTTATCAAGTGGATGCCGTTGATATTATCTATGACGGTAAGTATCAAGATAGCGTCGGGGCGGTAGGTGAGCGATGAACAAGACAACGAGTGAAGCTAAGCGTTTAAATCCTCTATTGCAATGGCAAGAAAATGACTCTGGGTACATTGTTGAGTACAAGGGCCTGCTAGGCGAGCTTTTGCTTTTTAGAATTTTTCTAGGTTCTATCAGCAAAGAGTGGCGGATAGAGAAATATCTACCCGGCAACTTTGACCCTTACGAATTTGAAGATTACACGACCCCAAATTTGGAAGACGCCAAACAACGTTGTGCAGAAGCATTAGAAAACTGGACCGCCCAAAGTGGGGTGCACTTTCAAGTTACTGGTGAGCAACAGTGACACTAAAAGAGTTATTAGACATGCAAGGTGGGGCATTTGCAAATAATAGTCCAACCGATGTCAAGCAAGCACGTATAGCTCAATATGTGGAAATTGGCAAGATTGTAAAAGCTATTAGCTTTGGCATTGCAAATGACTCACATAGGCAGGGTTGGGAGTGGCGAGGCGAAGGCAATCCAGTTAACCGCGAAGTATTACTCGAGCAACTCGCAACGCTTTTTATACTTGTGTTGCACGAGTATTTATTTTATGGCTATGACCCTAATCACGAGGATCTGTATAGTCGCTATTTTAGAATCAAGAAACCCCA
>JBCCBI010000293.1:0-7197 GCA_039034155.1 Deinococcota bacterium
GTTGTGCGCGGTTTTCTTCTGAACCAGATGCAACCCAGACTAAGCGCAAAGGTTCTGGTAGTTCCATAAACCCGCTACTAGCACCCCACCAGTCGTCGTGGCGGTCCCAGACAGTGCGGTTAGTTTCAGTGCTGGTGAGCGTGTAAGGGCCTGTACCAATGGGCCAACCTTGTTCTTCGTCATAAAACGAGAACGTAAACGGATCTTGCCCAGCCCAAACGTGTTCAGGCATAATCAGCAAGCTGTTAAAAATGCGCACTGAAAAGTAGTCAAGTTGGAAGCGTGGGTTAGCGGCAAGCAAGTTAAATTGCACGGTCAGGTCATCAACTTTTTCAACGCTATCCACCCACTGCTGCATACTGGCAGCCTCGGTCAGTACCGATGTTTCATCGCCCAGTAGCATGTTGATGGTAAAGACAACATCGTCTGCATTGAACGCTTCGCCGTCTGACCACATGACACCATCGCGCAAGCTGAGGGTCCACACGTCAAGGCTGTCGTTGGGTGTAAAGCTTAGCCCCAACCACGGTTCAATTTCACCGGTGACGTAGTTGAGAATAAAAAGCGGTTCCCACATAGACTGATGAGCACCGTGTTGGCGTTTAGTGCCAGGGGTAAACCAATTAAAGTTTGTTGGGTCAGCAATGGTGCGATCAAGATCAAGAATAACTGTGTCTTCTCTGGCAATGTCTTGCGCAAAAGCTGGGCTAACAGCTACAAAGGCAAGCACAAAAATCAGCGCACGTACAATTTTTTGCATGTTTCCTCCAAATTAGGGGATATACCTTAGTTTTTTAACATCACATATGACTACTAACTGAAGCTATTTAAATTAGAAAAATTAAGTAAACGTTCCTACCTCCTTCAAGTCATCCGCCTAGCCAACAAGGTCATTAACACCACCAGGTCATTAACACCACCAGGTCATTAACGCCACCAGGTTATTAACGCCACCAAGACGCAACTCTTAAGCTGTGACACGTATAGTGAATACTCATCTGAGAGGGCCTAATAGAAAACTACTTGGGTAATTTGACACAGAATCTTCAGCAAAGCCAAAGACTCACTGATGATTCCCCAGTAATTTGGGTGACGTGATTACACCTATGTATCAACCTTGTTGTGAAAGACTTACACCATTCATTGTAAACGATGCTTAAAGGCGACACAACCGTGACGTTTCCAACAATGATGTCTTGCTTACATTTTTTATGTTGGGTTTGATAGGGCTCGAGCTTAATACACCTCATGCCCTAAACATGCCTAGTCATCGTATACACCTGTGTAGCTTGTGACAACTATACTTATGTGGCAACTATACTTACTGGTGCGGCGAGTACATCAGCTCAAGTAGCGCTATCAAGTGTGAAGGTTGAGCCAGCTATAAATGTCTCGAGCAGTACACACAGCATCCTCAAAAGGAAGATAATTCTAACTTATACACCTTGGCTATGGGTGCCGAGTTTTTGTTAAAGTTCACAAAGCAATCCATAGTTACTGCTGAGAGGTAGATACCTGAGCAACATTTACATGTGGCGTATCCAAACACCCTTAAAGACTAGACAACTGTACGTTTTCCCTCTATAATTCGACAATCCTGTTCGCATAAAGGTTTATGCAGGCTGTAGTACTGTACACCTTGTACTGTATACCGGGTTATCCGGGCTGTGCTCGAGCTTATATTGTTGCTCAAGTACAACCTAGCTATACCTATATAAATACTTAGTGAAAATAGCAACATTAAGAATCTCCAAACTCTAACAAAATCTCAGGGTTTGGAAAACACAGTGAGGATGCTATGAAAGAACCCCTGAACGTTGGCGTAATTGGTGTTGGCAACATTAATCGTAAGCACATGCCGGGCTGGCTTGCCTCAGAACACGCTGAGGTCATTGCCGGTGCGGACATTAACGATATAGCTCTACAAAGCTGGGGCGACGAATACGGAATTCGCAACTTAAGCACCAACGTTCAAGATATTTTGGGCAATAAAGACATTGATATTATTGATATTTGCACGCCCAACATGTATCACCTACCGCTCGTGATTGCCTCGCTCGAGGCAGGTAAACACGTTATTTGTGAAAAGCCCTTGGCACCAACCCCAGCCGACATCGCCCAAATGATTGACGCGCGTGACCGCTCGGGCAAATTGCTCATGACGGCCCAACACTTCCGCTTTACGAGCGCGTCTAGAATGATGAAACAAGAAATTGAAAATGGCGTTCTGGGAGATGTCTACCACGCCCGCTGTTGGGCACTACGCCGCAACGCGTTTATTCCCACACCCACGTTTGTGCACAAAAAACACAGTGGCGGCGGGGCAGCTATTGACCTCGGCGTGCACATTCTTGATCTTGCCTTGTGGCTTATGGGCAACCCCGAACCAGTTACCGTGAGTGGTGCAGCACGTACTGAACTTGCTTACAAAGAAGGTCAGTTTTCCATGTGGCAAAGCGGCATGGAAGTTCCTAAAGACTGGGATGTGGAAGAATTTGCCAATGCCTTTGTGCGGTTTGAAAACGGCGCGACTTTGAGCCTCGAGGTCAGTTGGCTCCTTCACCACGACACCATGAGCGAAGACATGCAAATCTGGCTCTACGGCACCGACGGCGGCTGCCACTGGCCCCGCGCACAATTTTTGAGTAGTGATTTCCAGCGCAAACGTTTGCAAAGTAGCGTTTTACAAAGCAGTCAAGATCCTATGGGGCCTCATGCGTACGAGTGTTGTGCGTTTGCAGAAGCCGTTGCTGAAGGTCGCCCGTCACCTGTTCCACCCGAACAGTCTATGCAAGTTATGGCAATTTTAGATGGCATCTACCAAAGTCAAAAACTAGGACGCGAAATTACCATCAACACACCAAGTTTTGACTATCAGGCGGTATCGACCTAAATATCAGTCTGAGGTGGTGATAGCATCACTATTTTTGCGGCGTGTAGGTATCATCAATGAACCACATGCCGCTTTTTTGTTGGTGGGCAACAAGAAAACTAACCTTGCTTAGCGAAGTGAATAGTAGCATTAGTTGTAGCGGTTACGCAGGATGTTGTTGAAAGCATCTCATTCATATGTTGTCATCGTACGATTGTGAAAGACTGAGCATGATGATGCCATTTATCAAGCTAGCAAAAGCATCCAGCAAAGTACGGTAAATTAAGATATGGACTACGTTAGGTTAGGAAATACCGGCCTCAAAGTTTCACGGATTTGCCTTGGCACCATGAGCTACGGCAGCAAAGCATGGCGCGATTGGGTGCTGGAAGAAGAAGCTAGTCGTCCGTTTATTCAGCGGGCGCTCGAGCGTGGTATCAACTTTTTTGACACAGCTGATATGTATTCTATGGGCGTGAGCGAAGAAATTGTGGGGCGTGCCCTCAATGATTTTGCCCGTCGCGATGAGGTTGTCATCGCCACCAAAGTCTTTCATCCTATGGGAGACGCGCCTAACAGAGGCGGGTTGTCACGTAAGCACATTATGGATGCAATGGATGATTCGCTCAAACGCTTGGGCACAGATTACATTGACCTCTACCAAATTCACCGCTGGGATTTTGAGACACCTATTGAAGAAACCATTGAGGCACTGAGTGAGCTAGTGCGCTCGGGTCGGGTGCGCTACATTGGCGCGTCTAGTATGCGGGCGTATCAACTGGCCCAAGCGCTTTACAAAGCAGATGCACATGGAGGCGTGCGTTTTGTGTCCATGCAAAATCATTACAACCTCATTTACCGTGAAGAAGAACGCGAGATGATGCCCTTATGTGAAGAAGAGGGTTTGGGCGTGATTCCGTGGAGCCCGCTGGCAAGGGGCTATTTAACCCGCAAACCCGAAGACAAAGATAGTACCGCCCGAGGCAACATTGAAGACATCGCCAAACGACTTTACACCCACCCCGGCGACGATGAGATTATTCGCCGCGTGGCAGAGTTGGCTAGCCGCTATGAGGTTTCACAAGCACAAATTGCGCTTGCGTGGATGCTTCACAAGCCGTTTATCACCGCACCGATTGTAGGTGCAACCAAACTACCGCACCTCGAGGACGCCATCAATGCGCTCAACGTTAACTTAAGTGACGAAGATGTGACCTATCTAGAAGAGCCTTATGTGCCACGGGCGGTTGCTGGGCACCGCTAGTCTATAAATGATTGAGGCTGTGTTTGTAGGTACTGTAGGGGGTGAGTTGCGTAAGTTGCATCTTGCCAGCTACCAACTCACCAGAAAGTTCTATGAAACTTGCTTTTTTCACATGTAACCTCACCCCCTCGGGGTCACCCGTCAGCAAATACGCGGTCAACTCCCCTAAATAAGGTTCATGTCCCACCAGTGCAATGTTAATAGTCTCATCAATTTTTGTAGTCAAGTGTGAATGAATATCTTGCAGAAGCAGATCATACTCTGGCGTTGCTAATGACTCCAGCGTTGTGACCTGCTTAGCTAACGATTGAAGCGGCTCAGCCGTTTGCAAAGCTCTGGTGTAGGGGCTGCTCATAAGCCAGTGAAAGCTAAGCTCGCGCAACTTCAAAACATGGGCGAGGTCACGGGCTTGCTGCTCACCTTTGGCAACAAGTGGGCGGAGGCTGTCATCAGGGTAGTCTGGGCCGCGCTCAGCAGCGCGTGCGTGGCGAATGAGGGTGAGAGTTACATTCATTCAACTAGCTTAGCAAGCACAGATAGCATCCATTCATATCATTCCTCTTGAAAATACAGCCTCGAGGCTATATTATTTGAAGGATAACTTGTGCCTTACGTCGTCAACCTTTCAGAAGAATGTGAAGCTTGGTTAGCCTCACTTGACCGTGAACTTGAAAAGACAATTGCCGCCCATATCGGTTTGTTAGTCGAGTACGGACCACACTTAGCGCGTCCTTATGCAGACACGTTAACAGGTTCGCATATGCGTAACCTCAAAGAGTTACGTGTTTAACATCGTGGACAACCTTACCGCATCTTGTACGCATTTGACCCTAAACGTGAAGCCCTGTTGCTTCTTGGTGGCTGCAAAGCTGGGGATAAACGCTGGTATGCACGCATGATTCCAAAAGCAGAATAACTATTTGCTGCTCATTTAGGGCGCTTACAAGCTGACGACAAAGGGAATAATCATGACTAAAACTTTCACAAACTACTTACAAAAATTTACACCGGCAGAACGTGCTGAGATTGAGCAGGAAACTCAGGGGCTTGTAATAGAATATGCGCTGCTACGCCAACTCCGTAAAGACAGCGGTCTTACACAACAAGAACTTGCTGACCTTATGGAGATACGACAAGCCAGTTTGTCCAAGCTCGAGCACCAACAAGACATGCTAGTCAGTACCTTGCAGCGCTATGTTGAGGCTTTGGGCGGCAACTTAGAAATTCGCGCGACCTTTGCAGACGGCACCGTGACCATTCAACAATTTGATTAAGCTGCGCGTACATCGCACTAAAACCCCTGCTCGAGCGTCTCAGCAAGGTCAAGCAACGCTAAACTACGCTGGAGTTTGTTCACAAAACAGGGCGTAATATCTGCTGTTTGCATGACGATATCGGCAAATTCGGTGAGCTTGTCAGTGCTGGTTTTACCGAGCGCCTCAATCTCAACCTCAGCAAAATGAGCGGTGACTTCAGTATTGCGCTGCATCACGCTCACATCATCAAAGCTAATGACCGCAAGCGCGCGTCCTAGACGGCTCACCACATAACTCACGCGGTGAATATTAATGTCAACAAACATCCGCAAGGTCAGCAGCGGGGCTACCTCAGCAACCGCGCGGCGAATTTCATAGGGCCAGCCGTCGTCTTCTAGGGGAAGTTCAAGTTCATCACTCACTTGGAGGGGTACATCAGTTGTGGTGAGCTGTTCGCGTTTGAGGGTAGCGAGTTGCCGACCGTTGACCGTACGCTGGCGCAGGGCCATGTTAGCTTTGCGCAAGGTGCCTTTAGGAGTGTCAAAGTAAATATCGTGGATGTGGCGGCTATCCGGTGGCTCGAGCACATAACCCTGTTTTTTGAACACCGCTTTAAGGTCTTCAACCAGCGGAAAAGTACTCTCTAACAGCGAAAACTTGAGTTCACGTTCGGTTGCCATCTGGTCTGCCACGCATCAGTCTAGCAGTTCACCCAAGTATGTAATTGTTCTGGCACGTAATTGACGTCATGGGCAAGTATGTTCTGTAGATGAAGCCAGAAGCACCTGAATTTCCACATTTATAGGTGCAGAAGCCCTTATACTGCATGTACTTGCCACTACATATGCTTATTGTGATCGGGCATCTTTCAGTCTGGCATCAGTTGCAACACGCCATCTGCAATGCCGTTACGAATGGCAAGTATCGGTTGTTATGTCGTCAGCATATCTAGGTAGCTTCGACATAATAAACAGCTTATTGATAGTTCCTCATCCAAAGGAGGTCATCATGACACGTCAACTTTCCAGAGGGCTCCTCCTCACCTTGTTCTTACTCCTTGTAAGTGCGTGCGGGGGCGGCACAGACCCCGTCGACCCTGGTCCTGACCCTAATCCCGATCCTGATCCTAATCCCGGCGTGGCACGCTTGCGGCTGGTCCATCTTGTACCTAGTGCGGGCGCAGTACGCGGTGAAATTGATGGCGAGGTCATTACCAATATCACCTACAGTGCAGCCTCAACCTACCGCACAACCGAAGCGGGTCAAGTTGATGTCAACGTGCGCTTGTCAGCAAACACGCAGACTGTTTTTGATAACACGCTAACGCTAGATGATGGTGGTCAGTATAGTTTGTTGTTGCTCGAGGGTAGCGCTGGTGTGGAAGGACTACTCCTACAAGACAATCTTGACGCCCCACCGATGGGACAGATCAATGTACGCTTGGTGCATGCATCACCTGCAGCCGGCGAGGTTGATGTCTACGTGACGGCTCCGGCTGCGGCGCTGAATACACCTTACGCTGCTGGGCTCGAGCTAACCGATGCTGACACTCAATTCGATGACATTCCAGCCGTCAACACGCGCATTCGAATTACCGCAGCGGGCACAACAACCGTTGCGTTTGATTCGGGGACGCTCGAGCTTGGTGCACTAACGGGTGCTAACGCCACACTTATTGCCATAAATGCCATAGACGGTCAAGATGGCGTTGACCTACTTGTACTCACCCCCACGGACCGCATCATCTTTGGAGATGTTAGTTTACCAGACCCAGATCCTGATCCAGACCCAGATCCAGACCCAGA
>JBCCBI010000294.1:0-7106 GCA_039034155.1 Deinococcota bacterium
AACAGCACCCCCCTAGGCGAGGTATACAATGTTTTACTTTATCACGCTAGCTGGGCGCTGTGTAAGCTTTTTCAGAGTGAGGCGTTGATGTCCTTGTGTGCACAGCTTTAGCTCGCGACATAGTGATGAAAAATCATCTGTAGTGAGGCTGGTTTTAAGGGCAAAAATACACCTTGAGGCAGGCATATTTATAAAGTGTGGGTCAAGGCTTTGATTGCTGCTGAGTTTGCGTAGTTAAGATATTGCGTGAAGCCTAGATGTACGTAATTTAAGGGTGATGGTGTGCTCGAGATACTTCTACCGCCAACTGTTAACACAATACAGAATACGTAGTCATGGCAAAAGATTGTACTTGCAACCTGTGCTAGCGTTGACAGCATGAATATTCCTGCCTTAGCCCATTACAAACCCATATTCAAACAAGTTTGGACCTTAGCGCTGCCTGTGATGGCAGCTAATTTATTGCAAAGTGTCGTTAACGTGGTGGATGTGTTTATGGCCGGCAGGTTGGGACCCATTGCTATTGCAGCGGTAGGTATGAGCACAACTATTCGCATGTTGGTACTCATCATGTTTTTGTCGGTAGCAGCGGGCGCCATGGCCTTGGTAGCCCAAGCAAGAGGTGCTGGCGATGTAGCTCGTATTAGCTTTTTAACCCGCCAAGCATTGTCGCTAAGTGTGCTGATGTCGTTAGTGCTTACAGTCATTGGCTATCTGGCAGCTAATCCGATTTTGCGCTGGCTCAATGGTGATGGCGATCCAATGGCAGTTGTACTGGGGACCGAATACTTACAAATTCTCTTTTTGGGAACGCTATTTTTAATTGTTAACTTAGTGGTTGGGCGGGTCATGCAGGGTGCGGGGGACACCCTTACCCCGCTTTATTTAGTAGGCGCAATTAACCTCCTCAATATTGGGTTTAACCACATATTTATGTTTGGTGTGGGCCCCTTACCTGCGTTTGGGGTTGCTGGCGCAGCTATGGGTACACTGGCTGCCCGCTTTTTGGGTTGTGTGATTGGTATTGCCGTCATTTACTCGGGTAAAAATGTGATCCGCTTATTACCTGGAACCTATCGCCCCAACTGGCGTACCTTTGGTGATATTTTGTCCATTGGGGTGCCGTCTGGTGTGCAGGGGGTTGTTCGTAACAGCGCCCAGCTGTTAGTTATTGGCATCGTTACCTCAACAGCAGCAGGAACTTATGGTGCAGCTGCACTTGCCATCGGGTTTCAGGTTGAGTCGCTGGCGTTTATGCCGGGCTTGGGGGTCAACGTGGCAGCAACCTCACTTGTCGGGCAAGCGCTGGGTGGTTGGCGGGTGAAGCGTGCCTGGGAAAATGGCGATGTGGCAGTTGTGCTAGGCATTTTAGTGATGTCGGCGGTGGCGCTACCCATTATTATCTTTGCGCCGCAAATTATCCGGCTATTTGATGCTAGCGGGCATCCGGTAGTGCTTGCTGCGGGCACATCTTATTTGCGGATTAACACCTTTGCCCAGCCGCTCTTAGCTATCGCCATGGTCACTAATGGTGCTATGCGCGGTGCTGGAGATACCCGTCCAGGCTTAGTTGGGACAACCTTTGGTCGCTTGGTTGTTGTCGTACCACTCGCCTATTTGCTGGCGTTACAACTCGGCATGGGTGTTGAGGGAGTATGGTTTGCCCTGGCTAGCGGGACAACGGTGCAAGCTATTTACATTCAACTGCAGTGGCGCAAAGGTGGCTGGCGTGAAGTGGCGTTGCGTAAAAGCCCGCTCTACCGCAGTCATTTAGCACAACTCTCTCATGAAACGCGCTGGTGCTTTGTGGATAGCATCCGCACCCCTGTGATGGCTCGAGATGAAGCTAAAGAAACCGTCGAAGACGCAGGCGTCAGCTATCATTTACCAGAGGGCACAATTGTTGTCAAGTTTGATAAAGATGATTTTTGGGTTGCTGAAGGTAAGCAGTACATACCACGCTCAACACCCAACCCCACACCTGTAATAGCGCCTGCTTACGACTGAGTTAGAGACTTAAGTACCTCCTATCTGGAAACCGCAGTTTTCGTGACATGCGTTTAGCGGTTAAGGATGGGCGCTGCTGAGTTTGATACTTATAGCAGTTCCAGGATCAGTCCCCCCACACTGAGCAGGTCGATTTCTACTCCCCTAGGTCGCACGCGCAACTGCCTGTGGCAGTCACTCGTGGAAATGCTATTAGTGTGTTTCAACTTGGAGGTACTTATGCAATCGGTCCGTAGATAAGTTATGTGTCTATCAGCTCGGAAGTCAGGTCCTATCAGTTTTGTTAAGCTTGCAAGATGATGTACAAGCGAAGTGGATTGATCCTCGAGCACCTAGCTTGGATGCTTTATAAACGCATCTTATTGGTGTCTCAGTTGCAAGAATCTGGGCCTAAAGCTCGAGCCACCTAAGCTAACTTGATAAGCGCCCAGTGCCGTCCGGTTTTACCTTGATCGCGCCTGTGCGAGTAAAATAGCTCTGGTTCTGCCAGCGTACAATAAGGGTTTTGCCAGATGTTGCGCACGCCTGCTGCTTCTAGCACCTCACGGTTAGCAGCTACTAAATCAAGTGTGTAACGTCCTGTGCCATCAGGTTCATAACATCTATCTGAAAATTCAGCCTCTTGAAACGCCTCTACGACTTCAGCGCCCACTTGATAGTTGGCGCGGCTAATGCCGGGACCAATTGCCACCTGAATATTTTGCGGTGTACTACTGTAATCATCTATAAAACGCTGAATCATCTTACTGGCAAGCTTTGCTACCGTCCCGCGCCAGCCGCAGTGGGCTGCGCCAACCACCTGCTGAATGGGGTCATAAAATAAAATAGGTAAGCAGTCAGCCGTGCTAATAATAAGCGTGAGGCTGGGGTCGTTGGTAATGCTGGCATCCGCTTCTAGCTCAAAATAGGTAGGTTTAGCGGTTACGATAGTGCTGCTGTGAACTTGGTGGAAGGCGCAACATTGCGCTTGGGTGCTACCAAAGGCCTCGAGCATTCGTGTGCGATTTGCTGCTACGTTAGGCTCGCTATCGCCAGAGCTAAGGCCTAAATTGAGGCTCGCGTAAGGTGCTGGGCTTACCCCACCTGCTCGAGTTGTAAAGGCGTGGGGTACAGAAATGTTAGGTGCGGTTAAAGGAGATAAGCTGATGACCATAGCTCCTATTGTAGTCAAAGAAGCACGAGAGGTATGAGTATTTTCATGAGTGATTGCGGTAGACAATCTTTTTGTGGGATTTGGAAAATATAGACATCGCTAGGCATCTCAAGCCTGGTCAAGACATTCTCATAAATTGTCTAGATATAATATATGAAGCGCTTTAACAATTAGGGTGTAACAATCGCAAAGTGATGATATTAAAATTACTTACCGACAACGTGAGAGTGCGTTGCTGAGCTATATTTCAATGATATCAACTTGCTACGCTAAGCAACGAGTAAGCCCTAAGTTGAAGGACAATTTCTATTGCCGAGTGAGTTGTTGATGAAACCAGACCCATTAAATCAGTTAGCTGTTAAGAAAGGCTCAAAAGCCTCGTCAAACCTAGCAGCAGCACCAACAAAAAGGCAATCACCTCAGGTCGATGCCACCAACTCACCCGAAAATTTAAAGTTAACACCTTGGCAGCGTATACGTGCTCACATGACGAAGTCAACAGTGATTGAAGTACCGTCTCAGGTTGTCGCCAACGTACATCAAGCTGTTGACGCATACTCAGAAGAAGATCGTCAGCACAGCACAAGTAACACGATTAATGGTGCGCTAACAACCATACCCATCCCTGAGCTTTTGCCATTTTTGTATAAACAACGCCAAACAGGGGTGTTGCGGTTGCACTTTGACGATAGCCGTTTAGACAGCCAGTTTCACTTTGTAGACGGCAAATTGAGTTACGTGCGTACTCCTTTTGCGCCAGGATTAGGCAACATGTTGCAGCGGCGCAAGCTGAGTCCAGAAGAATTAACTAAGGTACGCGACTACCTTAAAGCAGACCCGCGAGAACGTGCTAGCTTACGTGAGCATATTGACATGGAAAGCCTCGAGAACGTCATTTACGACCGCCTTATGATGGCGCTGCTGCCTTTGTTTTACGTGAACGATGGACGCTTTTCGTTCCAACGTGCCGAGCGCGGCTTGCAACTCACCGACAAACTGTTTGACGCACAAATGTTGTGTTTTCAAGTAGCCCAACGGCTCGAGCACATTGCTGCGCTAGGGGCAAACACCCTAAGTCCGGACGATGAATTTCATGTTATTCAAGACGTTGGCGATTTTACAACTAAAACAAATGATTTTACGATGCTCGAGTGGCGTGTGCTGGCTTCGTTGTTTAAGCCCAAGATGCTTCTTACGCTTGCCCTAGAACTCAACCTTAGCTGGGATAAACTACTAGAAACGGTGCTTTTGTTAGAACAACGTGGTATTTTAGAGCAGCACCCTAGTCGTGATCTACCCAAAAACTTGCCCCAGCTTATCCCTGGTCAAGCAGCGCCTATGTTTTCACTACCAACGATGAGTGAGCGTATCTTTTCACTAGGCGAGCTACGCGGACAGCGCACAGTGCTTGTTTTTTTTCGCCATGCGGGCGCGCGCATTTGTAACGCTCATATTGCGAAACTCAGTCAGCAGGCCGACAAACTAACAGAACTTGGCGTCAGAGTCGTAGGGGTGTTTACCTCCACACCGAGTACCATGCGTGTTAGCGTTGGTCAGCAAGAACTGGTCCAAGAGTTATCACCGTATCACTCTGCAGAATGGCAGCTTGGGCCACCACCTGTGATTTTGCTGGCAGATGCCGACAACGCTGTGCACAAACTTTACAAAATCTCGCACTCCAAAGCGGGTTTGCTTGATCCGCGCAATCTACCTGCCCTTATAAGTGGAATGCGTTTGGGCACACGTACAGAGAGTCATGGCAGGCGTAGTCAAATGCCTGCGACCTTTTTTATAGGACCAAATTTGCGTATCGAGCGAGCGTTTTACGGTACCTTTGCCAATGACCACGTGAGTTTGTGGCAGATTGAGGCCTGGCTCGAGTCTGCTTGACAGACCTGAGTTAGAGATATCTAGCGAAGGTGACATCCGCCATTAGGCGTAGGTATGTTGCTATCATTAAAAGTTACTTGAGATAAAGTATAAATTAGGATAGATTACCTGATTGGTAGTATTAAAAACCCTACTAAACGTAAAAATCAACTCCTTGATAATGCACCAATAAATTGCGCATTCGCTCAGCGTCGTCACCTTTAAAGAAAATAGTGCCGTAGTGGTTACCGTAGCCTTCGCGGTCGCTGCCCACTTTGTGCGGTAATGGCTCAGTCAATGTGTGGTGGTCAAAAAAAGGTTCTTCGGTGAGTTCTGTGGGGACTTGCAACTGGGTAATTTGCCCAGGGCGGTTGGGGTAAACCATCAAACAACCTGCATACGTTTCAAAATCTTGCTCTGAGGCTGGTAAAAGCGCCTCGAATTCAGCCTCCGTTGTCTCCGGATTACTGGCTAAAAACAAAAGCTGATAGGCACTAAACCCATACGCGTCTTCCATAAGCTCAAACATGTGCCCGCCGGGGATGCGGTTGGCAACCTCACCAAAACTGATTTCACCGTCTTCACCGATAAACCACTCGGGGTGGATAATCCCGTACTCAATACCAAAGCCTTTGATGAGCCGCTCGACAGATTTTTCGATGGTGGGGCGGTGTTGCTCGAGCAAACTTGATGCCGGAATAAAGTTGGAATACCCTAAACGCACATACTCGGTGATGTTCAAGAACTTAATCTCGCCGCCGTGAATAAAGACCTCGGTTGAAAATTCTTGCCCTGGCAAGTGACTTTCCACGATGCAAGGAAAATCTGCGTCAACAACGCGCTTGTCAATATCCTCAAAAGATTTAAGCAGCTTATGCCCCACAGTGCCCATCGCCTCAAACGGTTTAAGGTGAACCCATGCGTCTGGCTCATCCGGTAAATTTAACTGAGTACGGTTAAGCCGCGTCATAAACCGGCGTACGTTGTCAATGTTATCTACTTCTTCAAATAACCCCACACGTAAGCCCACCAGTTGGGCACGGCGTTTCATGAGCATCTTGTTGCGGAAAAGCTGCATACGCTGGGCAAGACGCAGGTCATCTCTGTAGATGGCGTTCACCTCACCTGCCCAACCGACAGTTTCTTCAAACAGCGCCACGCCAACACCTGCATTGTGCGTGTTCAATAGCTCCACCAGATGGCTGGCGTTGTGGCCAGCATCGTTGCGGTTAAAATCCCACGCAACAAAGGGGATGTTGTGTTCTTTGGCGTAGGTTTCAAAGTCGGCAAACGATACAACGACAAAGGGTTTACCAAGCTTTTGAGCAGCCTCAATTGCAGGCAAGCTCCAGCCGAGTAGAGCGGTGGCTTTGGTCATGATTCCTCCATCACATAAATGTTGTGAGATTGGGATGTTGTGAGATTGGCGTCAAACGCAAGGGTGGACCAATAATTGTAAGTTCAAGGAATGGTTATAAAACAAGTTGTGGATGTTGAGTTTCACAAGCTGAGGCTTGTAATTTTGCTGAGCCTAACATACGTCTGGGTCGCCGCAAAGCACCTTGCTGCTACATCTTCCAGAAGCTTGGCAGCTTACAACACGCTGTCACCAACATGACGTATAGTAGACACCGTGAAGTTAATGACATTGCTGATGACTGCTGTGCTACTTTTTTCAGGTTGTTGTGGTGCACCCGCTGTGGTGGATGCTAGTGCTGATGTTGTCACAGTTGTAGCTGAGGTTGTGGCTGCTAATCCTGCGCCCGAAGGCACAACACTAACGCTCGTGCAAGATGGCACGGACACAACCTTACGGGCTGCTGTGACCGAAGAAACAGTACTTCTAAGCGCGCAAGGTGCATCTCTGCAGGTTGGTAGCTTAACGCCGGGAGCGACGGTGTGGATGCAGGCGAGTTCGCTAGGGTCGTCACGTTGGGCGGCGCGGGAGATTCGGGTGTTACCGCGCTGACGTAGACGTGTTTGTAAGGCCTAAGATTTTAGGTATGGTTACAATCATGTTGAGCCCTGTAAAAAAATAGTCCATAACCATAGGATCAAATACACTTTGGAACAAAGG
>JBCCBI010000295.1:0-7066 GCA_039034155.1 Deinococcota bacterium
ATCTTTGACTTCGTTTCGGCTGCCACCCAGAAAGTGGGTGAATAGTCTGACTGTTTCAGGCGTTTGCACCGTAGTGGTTACCAACGTTTTTGGATTCCAGTGATCTGATCTCAAACGACCTTGGCCATAATTTTTCGACAGCATTGCCGCTCGTGCAGAAAGGAAATGGTTTGGCAATCCAACGGTTTGGAAATGATCAGAGACTTTTTCTAGTGTTTGTTTAGCGTCGTCAAATTTCTGTCACGCGAGCCATTTATTAGAGGTGCCTACGTGCGGGACTCAGAAAACTGGCGCAGAGTTGCGGCGCTCGGTGAACCTGTTGCTGACAAGGTGTATTTTGCGGGTGATGCCTACACAGATGGTGACGATTGGGGCTTTGTGCATACGGCAGCGCAGTCGGCGATGAACGTAGTTGATGTACTTGTACGTGGTGGATAGTGCGTTTATGAGTTGATAATAAAGCCTCGAGCCTTGTTACAGATGACATGGCTCGAGGCTTTATTATCTCGTTCAAAACGAAACATCACTATGGTGTCTCTTTTTGCAATAGTTCCAGCTGTAACAATCACATACAAGACTGGTCTACATCAGTACACCAAATAGTTAAGCTCGAGCTTTTATCTTCGCGTCAGATAGCTTGATTGCTCTAAGACCTTAACTTCACCAGACTCTGGTACTCAGGGTGTTTAGCAATATAAGCTTTGACAAAAGGGCACATAGCAGCCGCTGTAATGTTGTTTTCTTTCACGTATTCCAACCCAAACTTCGCCAATTGACTGCCGATGCCTTGACCTTCAAGGGCTTCAGGTACTTCGGTGTGGTGAAAAATAAGGGTATCACCCACTTTCATGTAGACCAAAACAGCCGTTCCTGCGTCTGTTTGAGCTTCAAACTGGTTTTTCTCGGAGTTGTGTTGAATATTCATCAGGATGCTTTAGCTCCTTAATCTTGACTATCTTTTACCTTTGTCAGTTCACTGGGCTAAATTTCAGCGTAGTTTTTCGTGCGGTTGAAAACGTTAAAGTAAATCCACCCTATACGAACTATACTAGCTCGAGTCATGCATCATTTTGCCTACCTCAAATTTCTGCTAATCCACAAGTACTTTGTCCTACTTGAAGGCCACAAACTAGGGCTCCCTTGGTGGCAACTATTACGACACGATTGGTCAAAATTTTTACCCGACGAGTGGTTTACTGGCGTTGCCTATCATCGCGATGGTACATCCAACACAGACACATTAGCAAAACACTACCGCCGCAACCGGCATCATCCGCAGTATTGGGTTCAGGGTGAGGCCGTCTCCCCTATGCCAAAACGTTTTTATTTGGAGATGATTGCTGATTGGCGGGCTATTGGGCGGGTTAAAGGGACGAGTACAGTTGAGTGGTATGAGGCGTATGGCGTTAAGTTTCCATTTCATCCGGAGACAAGGGGCAAAGTAGAAAGCATCCTCTTTGAGGCTATCAAGCCTGAGTAAGCACGCTAAAATACAAAGCATGAAATATCAATTTTACACCTGCGATGTGTTCACAACAGACCGCTTTGGTGGCAATCCGCTCGCCGTTTTACCTCATGCGGACGGCCTCAGCAGCGAGCAAATGCAGCAAATTGCTAGGGAGTTTAACTACTCAGAAAGCACTTTTGTCTTACCTAGCGACGACCACACGCGGCAGGTGCGCATCTTTACACCAACCCAAGAAGTTCCTTTTGCGGGCCACCCGAACATTGGTACAGCTTTTACTCTAGCTAGTACAGGCGAACTCGGTGATGTTGATGGCGAAATAACGATCACCTTCGCAGAAAAAGCAGGACTAGTTCCCATTGCCATTCGCCCAACAGACAAAGGTATTTGGTGTGAACTCAAAGCGCCTGAAACACTTACGCTAGGACAGTCCTTTGATTTAGAGCTAATTGCAAGAGCGCTTTCACTGTCAGCTAGCGATATTGTGACAGACACACATCAACCTCAACTTGCGTCGGTGGGGTTGCCATTTATTATGGTTGAGCTTAAAGACCAAGACGCGCTTGAACGCGCTCGAGCCTATGTGCCCGCTTTAGAAGAGATTCACGCGCAAGGAATTATGCCGGATGTTCTTGTATACGTTCGCTCAGAGGGTGAGGTTGATATTCGTGCGCGCGTTTTTGCACCCCTTGACGGCGTCCCCGAAGACCCAGCCACAGGCAGTGCTAACTGCGCACTCACGGCGATGTTAACGCACTATCATGCGGATACAACCGGAGATTACCGTTGGCACATTGCCCAAGGTGTGGAGATGAAGCGTCCAAGTTTGCTCGAGGCACGTACTGAAAAACGGGATGGCGCAATTACAGGTGTGTGGATTGCGGGGCATTGTCAGATGGTAATAGAAGGGTATATTTATATTTAAGCTACGTTTTTCGAGTGTTCAACAACTTGACATTCATAATCAACGTTGCTTAAAATAATTTTGTATCTGACCCTTTTTTAAATT
Organism: Deinococcota bacterium; assembly: GCA_039034155.1. Classification (GTDB taxonomy): domain Bacteria; phylum Deinococcota; class Deinococci; order Deinococcales; family Trueperaceae; genus JBCCBI01. The sequence goes on from JBCCBI010000295.1 coordinate 2,475, forward strand.
TTAAGTTGAATGGTTTCTTAGGAGTATCAATGTATTTACATAAAGGCTCTTTGTGGAGAAAGTGGGACCTACACTTACACACTCCTTCTTCATATGATTATCAAAATAGCGCAGTTACAAATGAGCAAATTATAGATGCATTAGTCAGTTCTAACATTCGATTAGCAGCAATAACTGACCATCATGTTATCGATTTACAGAGGATTCAAGAGCTACAAAAACTAGGGAAAGGAAAGGTAACTATATTACCAGGTATTGAGCTACGCTCTGAGTTAGGTGGAAATAGCTCTATTCACTATATTGGAATTTTCCCAGAAGATTGTCCTCTACAATATGTTTGGAATAATCTAAGCAGTAGACTAAAGTTAGCAGTTGAGGATATTAAAGAGGCAGGTGGAGATGATTCTGTTTGGGCAAGCATTTGGGATGCCTCCAAAGTCATCCATGAGAATCAAGGTATAATTACGCTCCATGCAGGAAAAAAAGCTAATTCTATTGAGGAAGTTCCAAACAGGGAATTGTTTAAACAGGCATTAAAAAAGAAAGTGCTTAAGGATGTAGACGCTCTTGAGCTAGGCAGACCAGATGATTCAAATGCTTATGAAGAAATTGTATTCCCAGCAATCAATGAATATCTGCCTTTAATAATTTGTTCTGACAATCATAATGCTACCAATTATAGGTTAAAAGAAAATTGCTGGTTCCGAGCCGACCCTAATTTTTATGGACTCAAGCAAGTTATTGTTGAACCGAAAGAGCGTGTATTTATTGGTGATAAGCCTCCAAAACGCAAGCTAGTTGCTAATAATCGCACACGCTACGTTGAATCTATCTCAATCAACAAAAAGGTCAACTCAAGCCTTGATGACATTTGGTTTGGACAAGTGAAATTAGATTTGAATCATGATTTAGTCGCAATTATAGGAAACAAAGGAACAGGCAAAAGCGCGCTTGCAGAAATTATAGGATTATTAGGAAACACACACAATGCAAATAGTTTTTCGTTTCTCTCTAAAGAGCGTTTTAAGCAACCCAAGAACAACCTAGCACTTCATTTCGAGGGAGAAATACACTGGGCCGACGGAGAACTAAAGAGCAATATCTTAAATGACAATGTTAACTTTGATGCACCAGAGCAAATTAAATGCATACCACAGGGACTATTTGAAGACATCTGTAATGAGATATCATCAGGTGAAGCCAATAAGTTTAACGATGAACTCCGCAAAGTTATATTCTCACACGTACCCACTGCAGAGAGACTAGGTAAGGATTCTTTAGATAGTCTAATCCAACACCAAACCGACGAAATCTCTGATGCAATTGAGATATTAAAGAATAGATTAGCAGAAAAGAATAATCAGATTGTGGAGATTGAAAAACGTCTACGACCTCAGTACAGAAAACAACTAGAAAACCAGCTAACTGAAAAACAAAGTGAATTAACTGCGCATAGCGCTAGCAAACCAGAAACCGTTACACAGCCTAGTGAGGAGAGTTCCGACCAAACTTTAGTTGATCAACTCAATACACTTACATCTAGTATTACTGGAATAGAAAATGCTATAGCGCAACAAAAAACCAAAGAATCTATTAGTGCTATTAAGGCTACATCTGCTCAGAAAGTTATAAATAGATTGGAGAACTTTAGGGCAGAATTTCATGAACTCGAAGGACTATTAGCTTCTGACATACAAGAGATTGAGACTTCATTTGAATCAATTATACGTTTAACAATTGACACAAGTACAGTAAAAGATAAATTAAAAGCCTATGAAAAAGACAAACAAGATGCTGCGAATTTGCTTAACCCTAATATTGATCAAAACCTGATATCACAACTTGATAGTATGAAAAGTCAGCTAACTACTCTACAGAATGAGCTTAGTGAACCAAGCAGGCTTTATGAGGTCTATCAAACGGAGCTGAAAGAATGGCAATCCTCACAATTAGTCTTGTTCGGCGATAAGGATGCAGTAGGAACAATATCTTATTTAGAGCATAAATTAAATGAAATTGACGTACTTCCTGATCAATTGTTCCAAGCTAAAGCTGAACGACTGTCTATAGTAAATGACATATATAAGAGAATCTTGTCGCTTGCCAGTGAATATAAGAAAATTTACTCTCCAGTTCAAAGTTTTAATGAACAAAATAATGTGTCAGGGGACATGTTTGATCTTGAATTTGACGTATCTATTGTTGATCAAGGGATAGAGCAGCATTTCTTTGATTGGATCGCACGCAATGTTACAGGGTCGTTTTATGGTAGACAAGAGGGCTCTGAAGCTCTAAAGCTCATTATTGATCGACATGATTTCAATAGCTGGGACGGAGTTCAAGCATTTCTTCATGAGTTAATGGAAAATCTTGAAGTTGATAAGCGACAATCTGACAAATCACCTATAGAGGTTGGTAGTCAGCTGAGACAAGGCAAAGAATTGAGCAGCTTTTATAACTACATTTTCTCACTTGATTATCTACGACCGCGCTATGTACTCAAACTAGACGGTAAAGAATTGAGTCAACTATCACCAGGTGAGAGAGGTGCTTTATTATTGGTCTTTTACCTGTTAATTGATAAATCAATAATTCCCCTAATCATCGATCAACCAGAAGAAAATCTCGACAATCAAACAGTTTACAAGCACTTGGTAAATGCAATTAAACAGGCAAAAAGTACAAGACAGGTTATTATCGTCACACACAATCCAAATTTAGCCGTTGTTTGTGATGCAGAGCAGGTCATTTGTTGTTCGATTGACAAGAAAAATGGAAATGAAATGACTTACATATCTGGGGCAATCGAAAGCCCAGAGATAAATCAGCGTATCATGGATATTTTAGAGGGGACGAAGCCGGCCTTCAACAATAGAAGATTAAAGTATGCTCCTTTTCAAGAGTCGACATAAGTACAACACTCAAGTTTTTGAGCTGCCTAAATCATGTCTCATTTGTTTTTGAATTCTATGTAAACTCGATTATCAATCCAAGTGAAATGATGACCAACCAGCTCGAGCAACTCTACTCTTAACCCACCCAAAACGCATTCTGCTCAGACATAATGTGCTTATCTTCCACACCCAAAGCTTTGGCAGCTCGGTAAGGCCAGTACGGATCACGCAAATACTCACGTGCCATTAGCACCACATCTGCTTGACCCGACGCGACAATCTCATCTGCTTGCTTGGCTTCGGTAATCGCTCCGACTGCCATGGTCATAATGTCAGCCTCACGCCGAATCTGTGCGGCCAAACCAACCTGGTCTTCCACACTTCCAGATAGTGATGTGCGCGAAACAGCTGACGCCCCGCCTGAACTGCAATCAATAATATCCACGCCTAGGTCTTTAAGCCACCGTGCCATCTGCACGTTGTCATCGATGGTCAAGCCACCCTCGAGCCAGTCCGAGGCTGACAAACGCACGGCTAAAGGCAACCGTTCAGGCCAAACCTCACGTACTGCCTTAGTCGTCTCCAACAGCATACGCGCTCTGTTCTCGAGCGTTCCGCCGTAATTGTCCTCTCGATCATTGACCAGTGGCGAAAAGAAACTATGCAGCAAGTAACCATGAGCCGCATGAAGCTCGAGCAGCTCGTAGCCTGCCTCTAACGACCGCTTGGCAGCCTCAACAAACGCGTGTTGGACGCGCTCAATATCCGCCTTATCCATCTGTTTGGGTACTTTGGGAAGGCGCCCGTCGGGGTCAAACGCTTTGTCAGTGGGGGCAATCGTGTCGTAGCCACCTTCGTCATTGGTGAGCTGTTTACCGCCTTGCCACGGCCGCGCGGCACTTGCTTTACGCCCTGCGTGCGCTAGCTGAACCGCCGGCACGGCACCGTGTTCTTTTTGAAATGCCGTGATGCGCCTCAAGGGCTCAATCTGGGCATCATTCCAAAGCCCAGCATCGTGGGGGGTAATACGACCTTCAGGAGATACCGCCGTTGCCTCACAAATAATGAGTCCTGCGCCACCCACAGCCCTCGAGCCAAGATGAACCATGTGCCAGTCGTTTGCCATACCATCAACTGAACTGTACTGACACATGGGCGCAACCCCAATGCGATTACGAAGCGTGATGTCTTTGAGTTTAAGTTCGGAAAATAAGTGAGGCATGATGCATAGTTTAAATCACGGGTGAGGCCTTTGGGGGAACCCGCTAGGCAACATGATGGCAAGAGCCTCGAGCGAGTCACCAAATCAGACAGCTCGAGGCTGTTATCATGAGTCAGCTTGTAACTCAAGCAGCAATGTAATAACAAGAAAGGCCTTTCATGACGAATTCACCACCGCAAAGGGCACGCGCAACCAATACAGATGAGTTAAGCGTCATCATGAGTAGGCTTTTCACGCAAGAAAGTAGACAACGCGGCATGTCGTTTCAGCCTCATACTGATGACATCATCATCTCCCCATATGCCAAATGTGGCACAACCTGGCTCCAACAAATTGCTCACGGCCTGCGCACACGGGGCAGCATGGACTTTGAAGAAATCACCTGCGTGACACCTTGGTTAGAAATAGCTTACGACCTAGCTTGGGATCTAGACGCGCCTCAGGTCGCCAGCCCACGCGTTTACAAAAGCCACCTC
>JBCCBI010000296.1:0-6953 GCA_039034155.1 Deinococcota bacterium
ACATGTCGCTCATGGTTGATAATATTTTACATGACCAACATATTAGAACCACGCAGTTTAACTTTTCAATGGACATCAATTCTACTGTGCAAGGTGCCAAAAATAATTCTGGTGATGAGGGTGCTGAATTCGTCGTGCGGGAATTTGGCATGTATGACATACCACTTAATATTGATGACAAACTTCAGCTTTTCAAACACCTTCAAGATGAGGATGAGACTAGCTGAAACTTGCTATCTCTTATTTGAAACCTATCAATTGCTTGTTTCAAAATCACATGAATTCTATTCATACATGATGCCACTTACTCAAACCCCAAACGGGTACTTGGATCAACCCACGCCGCGCCGCCACCTGCTTGCGACAGTCCTATAAAGAACTTGAGTGTGTTTGCCGGGATGAGCGTGCCACCACCTAAGTAGCCAATGATGTCACCTTGATTCACCCAATCGCCAATCTCGAGCTGAGGCGCTTGTAAGTTTTGGTAAGCACTAAGTAGTTCGCTGTCGTGCGCAACAACCACCAAATAACCCGTGTTGGCTTGCACAGGCTGCACAATTTGCACCACGCCGGACTTGACTGCGCGCACCGCTGTGTAATCTTGCTCAGCCCGAAGAAATACAAAGGGGCCTTCTTCACCGTAACGTCTCGCCAATTGCGGATTGGGAAAAGGTAACGCATAGCCGTCTTCTAAAGGGCGGGTTGGCACAGCTAGGGCAGCGGCAGCAGCCTCGGTTTGTTCAGCTTCATCTAGCAAGTTGCGACGCTGCGCAGCAGCAGCTTCACGGGCTCTGCGGCGGGCTTCAGCAGCTTCGCGCTCGAGCCGCGCCCGTTCAGCGTTAAGCGCGCGCCGAGCACCTGCAATCGTAGCCTCAAGATCGTTTTGGCTGTTAATAGCATCTTGACGGAGGGCAAGTTGGCCTTCTTGGCTGGTCTCGAGCTCACTGATCACAGCCGCTAGTTCATCACGTACACTAGCTAAGCGAATTTCCGTGGCTTGCAGTGCATCTAAGCGCGAATTACGCTCGCTAACTTGCTCGGCAAGTTGTGCTTGAGCGTCTGCCAGTTGGCGCACGGTAGTACGAATATCCTCCAGAATGTTCACGTCTTGGGTTGCCAGTTGGGATAAGTAATGATTGCGCACACGCAGTTCAAAAAAGCTTTCAGCGCCAGCTAGGGCGCGGGCATAGCGGTTATCGCGTTGTCTGTGTAAACTAATCAGCATAGCTTCTAAGCGTGCTTCAAGTACCTCCAAACGCGCTTCCAAGCCTGCAATGTGAATTTCGTTGGCAGCCACTTGGCTTTCTAGTGAGGAAATATCATCCTCAATAGCGCTGCGGTCACGGCGCAACCCAACCAGTTCATTGCTAATTTGGTCGCGTTCAGCCACGCGGGCAGCCAGTTCTTCGGCAAGTTCACCTAGTCTGGCTTCAATCTCAGCTTGTTCCTGTTCTCTTACTTGTAAACTTTCTTGGTAAGTTGCAATATCGCGCTCGAGCTCGTTCGTTGTGGCATTACCTTGTGCAAGGCTTGTCGTCAGACTCACTAAAATACCTACAACTAAACCTATCAGCGCTAACCGTCTTACGTTGGGATGATGCACTCGGGGATGATGCACTCGATATATGTCTCGAAAAGCGTTTTTCTTGTGTACGTCATTCTCTGCAAAGTAGGCTGACAACATACGCTCAGCTAATAACACAGCTTTGAGCACCTGCAGGTTGAGGATGTAACCTTGCTTGTCTTGATGATTTGATGACGCACTGCTAGATGACGCACTGCTAGATGATTCACTGCCAGACGGCTTTAGACAACCCAAGCTGACGTTGTCTTGTGAATCTTGTGACACCCTCACTAAAAATCCTCCCGCAAATACTGGGCTACCGAAATGGCGCTGCCCACCAACCCTACAAGCACAGCAAGTGCAGCTAACAGCGACGCAACTTGGGCCACCAAGCCAACATCGCGTACGAACGGTACAAATAACAGTTGGTCCGTTAAGCGGCTCACTGCAAAACCATACGTGGGAATGGTAAGCCCTAGTGCTACCAGCGCACTCATTAGTCCTAAAAGTAACCCCTCAATTAAAAATGGCGCGCGAATAAAGCCACGTGTGGCACCTACTAAACGCATGACCTCAATCTCTTCTTTGCGGGCGGTAATGGCTGCGCGAATCGAGTTCACAATAGCAAATAGCGCACTGGCAAGTAGCACCACAATCAAAATAGCACCGCCAATGGTAAGCGCGTCGTTAATGGCTAAAAACGTCTCCACGGCATCAGAGCCGTCTTCAATGTCAGTCACACCTGGCAGTTGCCGTAAGCGCTGGCTAATAAAGGGTGTCTGCGCAGGGTCAGCCAGTTGCAAAATTAGCGTGGGCGGCAACGGGTTGGGAATAAGTTGTGAAGTGTCCTCGAGATAGTCAAAACGCGTCACCAAGTCACTTAGGGCGTCATCTGGGTTAATCAAACTGACGCGTTGCACCTCAGCCCATGTACGAATTTCTTGTAGTAATAGCTCACTATTAGCATCTACGGTAAGGTAAGCAGCTACCTCTAACTCACCTTGCAATTCGTCTAAAAATCGGTTGAGGTTCAGACTCACCAAACTAAACGCCGCCAAAATAGTGAGCGACAAGGTCATGGTTGTAATGGTTGAAACGCTGGCAATCCAGTTGCCACGCAAAGCGCGTAATGCTTGTTGAAAGGCGTACACCTAAGCACCTTGCCTAGTGTGCGAGGCAGTGGTACAAGGGTCTACTAAGCAAGGCGTAACGCTTCTGAGACACGTAGTTGGACACATACATTCAAACCACAAATAGCAACAATTATTATGAGATAGCATTTGGGCACTTAAAAAACAAGCCGTCATTATGGTGTTAGAGTTTAACAGACGATGCTGGCAGATGGCGCATCTTGGTCATGAAATCTTGTTCCAAGGTTAGTGAAACGTGAATACAAACAGTGTGTTTACAGAGCCTTGGTATATACGTATTCAGCTATTATCTAGCCTTAATTATCCGATCTAACGCGTCAGTGTGCTCGAGCCGTTTATAATACTAATGAGTGCTGTGAAACGCAATTACAACATGTCCTATGGTGCTCACAATACCTATGTAGCTACGAGGCATAACATCTGTAGCAGACTGTTAGAATTTAAGCTACCAGACTTAAATTATGCGTCAATAATTGTAGTAGTGACTCAGGGTAATATAAGTGTGAATTTGTAAAGTATGAGCATGGGTACGGCTGAACAAGTGCTACCCTTATAAAACCTTTAAGGAGATTACGCTTGTGGCGAAACATCGCCTGTCAGATTACATCGCGCTAGATCGCCGCCACGCCCTTGCAAAAGGGGCACAGATTGCCGAACGCAGTCATGGCAGCGCGTTGTTTGCTGATGTTTCTGGATTTACGTCCCTCACCGAAGCGCTCGTGCGTACGCTTGGTGAGCGGCGTGGTGCAGAAGCTTTACCACGCTATCTCAACCAAGTTTATGACGCGCTCATTAGCGATGTTAACCGCTTTGGAGGCAGTGTCATCGGCTTTGCTGGCGATGCTATTACCTGCTGGTTTAATACTGATGATGGCTACCACGCGCTCATCTGTGCGCTAAGTATGCAGCAGAGCATGGAACAGTTCCATGACATTGAAATTGCCGCTGACATTCGCGTTACTTTGGCGATGAAAGTTGCCATTGCCACCGGTCCCGTACGGCGGTTTGCTGTTGGCGATCCAGATATTCAACTTATTGATGTTGTAGCCGGTGAAACGCTTACCCGCATGGCCAAAGCAGAACATGAAGCTGAACGCGGCGAGATTGTGCTTGATGAGCAAGCAGCCTTACAACTACATGAGCGCGTCCATATTCAGCAGTGGCGTGACGTTTCAGAAGTTGATTCAGTTTCAGAAGTTGATTCAAATGTAAATGTTGCGACCAATGCTACTGCAACAACCACCTCTACATCCGTTAGAGCTAGCACGTCAGAGTCACCTGAAGGCAGTAGTAGTACGCTCACCCTGACACCCCAAGCTACTGAACGTTACGCCGTCGTTGATAAATTCACCATGGGACTAACGGTGTTTTCAACTGCACCTGAACAGCCTCAACCAGAATATATTAAACCGCGTCTCCCCGAAGACGATTACCAAGCGTTACGCAATTGGATTTTGCCACCCGTTTACGACCGTCTTAAAGCTGGGCAGGGTGAATTTTTAACTGAACTTCGTCCCACAACAGCACTGTTTTTGCGTTTTGGCGGTTTAGATTACGACGGTGACCCACAAGCAGGTGCCAAACTTGACCGCTTTATTCGCTGGGTACAAAGTGTTTTACAACGTTACGATGCAACGCTTATTCAACTTACGGTGGGCGATAAAGGAAGTTATCTGTATGCTTCGTTTGGTGCGCCGATTGCCCATGAGGATGATAGCCGCCGGGCACTGCGTGTTGCGCTCGAGCTACAAACACCTACTGCTGACATGGGGATTAGCGACATTGCTATTGGGGTTGCCCAAGGCACCATGCGAACAGGTGCTTATGGCGGCATCACGCGACGTACATACGGCGTACTAGGAGATGACGTCAACTTAGCAGCACGTCTTATGGGGCATGCTGAACCAGGTCAAATTCTTGTCAGTGAAGACGTTTACCAAGCAGAGCAAAGTTATTTTCAGTGGCAAGCCTTGGACCCTGTACGGGTTAAAGGTAAACGTGAACCCATTGATCTCTATGCACTTTTAGATGTTACTAATTACCAAGGCTATGCGCCTTTAGCAAGTCAGCTTCCACTCATTGGTAGAGACCCCGAACTTAAGCAACTAACTCACAGTTTTGAGCGAGTTCAACAAGGTCAAGGGCAGCTTGCCCTTGTACGCGGTGACGCCGGTATGGGCAAATCGCGACTCATTTCAGCACTGCTTGAAGAAGCTGTTACCCGCGACAGTTTGTGTTGCATTCATACAGGTGAGTGTCAATCTTATGGGCGTAACAGCAGTTACCTCGTCTGGCAGAGCGTGTGGCGCGGCCTACTTGAGGTAGATAAGCAAGCGTCCAGTACAGGTTCTGAAGATAGCGGGCAACCTCTCGATAATAAACAACGTATTGCTAGCTTGACGGCCTTTGTCCGCAACCTCAATGAAGACTTTGTACAACGCTTGCCGTTACTAGCACCGCTTGTCAATTTGCCTATTGCGGATAACAGCCTTACGGCATCCCTCGAGCCGCAACTGCGCAAGTCAGCTACCGAAGCGCTCCTCAGTGATATTTTACAAGCGCTCGCAGCGCGCTCACGGGCTAAAGGTCACTTAATCATTCTGGTCCTTGAAGATGTGCAGTGGATCGACGCTCTATCTCTGGAGTTGCTCGAGGCTATCGTTCGTGCAACACATCAAAGCCCCGTGATGATCCTTATGTCTGAGCGGCCCGCTACAAATTCTGATAATGAGGACGTTAGTGATCTTCAAGACGCTAGTACACCTGATAATGAAGCTGATGCAGACGACACAGACCGTACATCAGCTAATGCGCAAGATACTAGTGATAGTAGCAATATGGGTAGTGTCAGCCACCTTGTACATGACCTAGCAGCAAGTCCAGACAACGCTGAACGCATCCTCACACTCGATCTTGCTGAGCTTTCAGATAAAAACATGAAAGCGCTTATACTCAGCAAGTTAGTGGCTAATCAACCCGTATCGCAACCAGAGCGTGGCACACCAAACTTACCCATGCCAAGCTTGCCAGAGACAACCCTAGCGCGTTTTATTGAGCGCGCTCAGGGCAATCCTTTTTACATTGAAGAATTACTTAACTATGCAACGACAAGTGGACTTAATCTCTATGATCCTAGTGCGTGGGATGACCTTGCGCTGCCCAATAGCTTGCACAGTTTGGTGCTTACTCGTATCGACCAACTCGATAAACGCGATAAACACTTACAAGTTACCCTCAAAGTTGCAAGTGTCATTGGGCGCAGCTTGTACCAACGCTGGCTGACGGGCTTTTACCCGGAACTAGGGGCAAGTAAGCGGGTACAAACCTCGCTCGAGACACTTTGTGCACTTTTGCTACTCAGCAAAGAAAGCAGTAGCAGCGTTGTACTACAGACACCTGGTAGCAGCACCCCAACAGGAAGTTCACAATCTGCTGACGCCAGTACAACAGATGCCGTTAGCTATGTCTTCAAACAGATCATCACTCGCGATGTCGCCTATGAAAGTTTGCCTTTTGAAACAAGGGCAACCTTACACAAACGCTTTGGTGATTACTTAGAAGGCTATGCCTTAGACATCAACCAAGAAGATGCCAATGGTGACGGTATGCCAGATGGGCTCGAGCCCTACTTAGACCTACTTGCCTATCACTTTGATCAAAGTAATGACGCTCTTAAAGCCCGTGACTACCTCGAGCGAGCTGGTAACGCTGCCCAAGCACGCTACGATAACCAAGCAGCTATTCGTTACTATCAAAAGGTCTTGGGTTACTTGGACGAGAGCCGCCGCAAACTAGATATTGACAATCTCGAAGCTGGCCATCTTGACGATGATACAAGCAATACTAATAGTGCTGGTACATCTATCTCATCCATACTGCAAAATGCGCGGCAACGGGTTGACGTCCTACTAAATTTAGCCACAGTCTTACAGCTTGTTGGTGAGTGGGATCAAGCCCAAGTTTACTTTGAAGAAGCTTTAAGTTGCGCTCAGCGTGATTGTAAGCAACCTACTGCTGAAGCCAAAAGTGCCACGGCGCTTGGCAATTTACTCTTAAAGCGCAGTCAGTACGATACTGCCACCAGCTGGCTTAACCACGCCCAACAACTATGGGAAGCGCAACCTAAAAGTGCCGAAGCACTCTCGAGCATCAGCCATATTTTGACCGAGCTAGGAACAATCGCTTGGCACCAAGGGGATCACGACCGTGCCCGGCAACTCTTAGGACGTAGTTTAGAT
>JBCCBI010000297.1:0-6950 GCA_039034155.1 Deinococcota bacterium
ACAAGCCAGATGGTAGCAGCAGCAATGACAAAAGGATTGCGCCACCAGCGTTGCTGAGTGAATGATCTTGCGGAAACTGTAGACATATATAACCTCCTTTAATAAGTATCTTACCGTTGGTTAGATACTTACCAGTGGTAGAATAAGGTATAATCTTACCAATGTCAAGTTCTAAGCAGGAATCAAGTTCTAAACGAGTGTCAAGTTCTGGACAAAAAACACCTACCGCTAAAAGCTATCATCACGGAGACCTTCGTACTGCGCTTGTCAAGGCCGCTCGAGAAGTATTGCTTGAAACGGGTGCAGGTAAGCTCTCTTTAAGAGCTGTTGCCCGCCATGCAGGGGTAAGCCATGCGGCTGCCTACTATCATTTTGAGGATAAAACCAGCTTGATCGCGGCAGTTGCCATTGACGCTTTTGAGGAACTCAACCATGCGACAAAAGCGGCTTATGAGCAAGGAGGAAGTTTGCTCGAGCGAAGTAAAGCAATGTTTGCTGCCTATATCAATTTTGCACTCGAGCATCCTCAAGCGTTTCGCATTATGTTTTTGCCCGAGTTGCGCAGCGATGCAGTGCGTACCGACGTTGAAACTGCTGGCCGCCAAGGACACGAGTTCACCGTCAGTGTCATTCAACAGTTACAGCAGGCAGATCAGGTCGTCAAAGACGACCCTGAACGCATTGCAATCAGCCTATGGGCTATGTTGCACGGACTTGCTACCCTCATGATTGACGGACCGCTGTACCGCAATGCCAAGACCCAACAAGGACGTGAAACGCTGATTCAAACTGCGACTGATCATTTGCTGCACGGTATTTTACATACAGCAAACATGCCAGAAGAGCTTTCAGAGTAGTCTTTGATGCGTCGGTCTTAGGACTTAGAAAATAGCGTATTTGTTAGCGCGCGTTGTCAAGAAGCTTAAGTATTGTTGATCATGAAGGTTACAACTAAACCACACAAAAATTGAGTATCCTTCTAACCAATACAGGTGAACGTTAACGTAGGGGAGATATATATGAACAGCCTCAGTCGCCGCACGTTTCTGAAATTATCTGCTGCTGCCGCTGGTACAGTTGTCCTTCATCAGCAGTCTGGGTTGGCTCAACCAGCAGCAACTACTGTTGTTGCAGATGACATGCGTCTAGCAGCACAGCAAGTTTTAGAGAGTTTGAGTGACACCAGAACTAACGCACAATTTGCGTTTAATGATCAAGAACGCTTTGATTGGCACTGGAACTTTGGTCATCGCCGTGATGGTGTCGCCTTAAACCAAATGACCGAAGCGCAACGCGAGGCAACATTGAACTTGGTGGCTGCTGGTACAAGTCCAGCAGGCTTTCAAAAAATCCTTGACATCATGTTTTTGCAAACACTCTTGGGCAATGACCCTGGGCGCTTTTACCTTGCCCTGTTTGGTGATCCTAATGACCGTACTTGGGGATGGCGTTTTGAAGGCCATCATCTGTCGATCAATATGACAATCGTAGACGGGCGCGTATCTATGACGCCGCTCTTTTTGGGTGCGCAACCCACCACCGTTGCTCGAGGTGAACGGCAAGGCTTACAGGCCATGAAGTACGAAGAAGAAAGTGCTAGGGCTCTCATGCTGTCTTTGGGGGAGGCTGCCATTTTCAATGCTCGAGCCTTAGGCAACCACCTCACTGGGCGCGATACCCAAGTTCAACCGCTCGAGCCAGTAGGTGTATCTGTGAACAACTTCAATGCCGATCAGCGTAGTTATTTGGAAACGGTGCTTGGTGAGTATCTAGGTGTCATGCCTGCGCCAGTTGCAGCTGAATACCGCGAGAGGCTCGAGCAAGCTGGGGTAGATAATATCACCTTTGGCTGGGCCGGAGCGCAAGTGCCGTTACAAGCACACTATTACCGCATGCAAAATGCTAGTTTCCTGCTCGAGTTTGACAACAGCCGCAACTCAGCTACCCACATTCATAGTGTCTGGCGCGATTTTGAGCATGACTTTGGCTTGAGTTGGCTGTAACGTTTGCGTGATGCTTTTTCTACTTATCTCGAGTGACCGAAAAGCCGCTCATAAACTGTTTTTGCAGCAAGATAAATACGATTATAGGCGGGATGGTAGCAATTACTGCGCCCATCATCATAGGACCGTAGGTAGTAGCACCTTCCAGGTTTTGTAGGGAGCTTAGCCCTACCTGGACTACCTGAATGCGCTCATCTTGGACGATTAGAAGCGGCCACAAGTACTGATTCCACATGTAGATAAACTGAATCACCGCCAGTGCACCAATGACGTTCCAGCTTAGGGGCACGAGGATTTGCCAGAGGAACTGTAGCGGGGTTGCCCCCTCGAGCTGGGCCGCTTCGGCCAGTTCAGCGGGCAAGTTGGCAAAATGCTGCCGAAACAAAAAAGCGCCTGTGGCACTGGCTAAAAAGGGGATCGAAATGGCCCAGAAGGTGTCGCCCCAGCCAATGTTTGAAACCAAGCGAAACAGCGCAATAATTAACATCTCGGTCGGCATCATGAGCGTGAGCAAAATAAAGCCAAAGACCAGCCATTTGCCAGGAAAGCGAAAGTAAATAAAGGCTAAGCCCGCCAGCAGCGACAAAATAGTTTTCCCCACAGTTACAAAGACAGCTAGCAGCGTGCTGTTCCACATAAACCGCAACATGCGCCGCTCGACGACAACCGCATGTAAATTATCCCAAAATCTGCTGCCAAAAGTCATCTGAAAACTCAGCGTTTCAGCATTGGACTGGGTGGCAACAATGATCGCGTAAATCAGTGGAAAGCCGATAATGAGTACACTAAGCCAGAGCAGAACATGAACATGCCAGCGTTCAGGAAGCCAGCTTTGCCGTTTACGTGAAAGACTATGGTTATCTGAACTGACCATATTTAAGCTCCATATGATACGCGCCGACCACTAGTTCTAAACTGCAAAATGGTCACGATAACAACGAGTAAAAAAAGTACCAAGGATTGGGCAGCAGCTCGACCTAAATCTTTGCTGCGAATGCCCAATAGATAAATTTCATAGATGCTAACTGAGGTTGCGCCCGCAGGACCGCCGCGCGTCAGATAGTCGATGGTACCGAAGATATTAAAAAAGGCGTAGGTGATGTTGGTAACTATCAAGAAAAACGTAATGGGGGATAAGCCAGGTACAATGATGTTCAAAAACCGCTGCCAAATATTAGCGCCGTCAATCGCGGCCGCCTCGAGCAAATTGCTTGGAATTGTTTGTAAACCTGCGATGTAAAACAGAATGTTATAGCCCAGCGTCTTCCAAATACTAGTGATAATCACAGCAAACCGCGCCAGCCAAGGGTCACGAATCCACTCGAGCCCCTGACCGCCTAGCTGTTCAATAAAGTGATTGATGATGCCTGCTACAGGGTCAAACATCACAAAAAAGATAATGCCAGCAATGGCTGGTGAAATCGCGTAGGGCCAAATGAGTAAGGTGCGGTAGATGTTAGCACCGCGCACGGGCTGAAAGGCTAACAGGGCAACTGCTAAACCCAAAATAAGCCCAACAACCACGATGGTCGTGGCGATGAAAAAGGTGTTAAACAAAACCTCACCGTACTCGGGGCTAATAAGTGCGGTGAAGTTACTGACACACTGAAAGCGAGTACGCGGCGCGCCGAGTCGCGCCAGTAAGGTTGAGAGACGAAAGGTCTCGAGCAATGGGTAGTACAAAAAAACTGTCAAAATAACTAGGGTGGGTGCAAGTAGCAAAAAAGGGGTTAGCCAAGTTGACTTAAACGTCCCGGCGGTGTGTTGTTGAGCGGCTAAACGGGCCCTAGTTGCTTGATCAAAAGCTAGCCCCAGCAACCACTTCACAAGTGCCAAGGCCGTCCACGCGCCCGTCGCAAAAAGGATAAGCCCAAAAACCACGTCGAGACGGCTACGCTCAAGTTCAAAGGTACAAAAGTTGAGCGGTAGCATCAAAATAAGCGGCCCAAGTCCGCCCACCACGCTACCCAGTAAACCCCCGAGGATGGGGCTTCGCTGCATACGCTGGAAACTCCAAGCCATATAGACCGCGCCAAGGATGGTTGTCACGATAAACGATGCAATAAGTAGACTTTGCAGCATCACTCTCCAAAATAAAGTAAGGGATAGAGCTGCGGCCCTATCCCTTCATAGCGTTCTAAATGTAGCAACTCATCTTCAACATGTACCACTTTGGTGTTTACAAACGCCGTGTAGAACAAACTTTGAGCAGCGCTACCTTGGCTATGACCAGATGATACCTGCTGTCAGCAACTTAATTTGGGGCGAACAGGAAGTTGTATTCCTCGAGCAACGTATTGGCATCGGCATTGACGCCATCGAGCGTTGCTGCTACATCAGCATCATTTAAGAGAATGTCTTCCATTGCTTCAGTGTAAACATCTCGAATGGCCACAAAGCCACCAAAAATTGCGCCCGTAGTTGGGACAATATCGAGCTGATTGTTAGCAACGGCAGCGTTGGGGTTATCACTGAACCAGCCTTCATCCGTCAGGGTATTAAAAGACGTGTTGGTAATGGGAATATAGCCTGTTGCTTGGTGCCAAGAGGCAGCGTTAGCTGGGTTATTTAACCAGTTCAAAAAGGCGAGTGCGCCCTCTTCAGCATCAGCTGAAAGACCGTTGTTGAGCCACAAGGTTGCCCCACCAATAATGTTGCCGTTATAACCTGCATCTTGGTTATAGGGCATACGGCTAACCACGGTTGTAAAGTTCTCTGCAGTATTGGCAGGGATGACCGTTGAGTCAGAACTGCTAAAAATCAGGAAGGCAACTTGCTGCGACTCAAAGGCGTTTTGGGTGCCGCCCCAGTCGCGCTGACGCCCGGTGTAAATGTAATACCCGCTATCTGCTAGGCTTTTCCACCAGTTGGTGTAGGCAAGTGCGGCTTCGCTGTTGTAAAAGACTTCGGTTGCCCGTTCCTCACGCCCATTGCCGTTGTTGGCCAGGTCTGCACCTTGTTGCGCGATTGACTGTTCAAAGAACCAGCCATGATTGGGCCAGGTGATGCAGTTGTCGGGAGCGCCGTCCATGGCTAAGATGGTTGCGCAGGCAGCGTCAATCTCTGCCCAGGTTTCAGGAATACTTTCAATACCTGCGCGCTCGAGCATGTCGGCGTTACTAAACATAACCGAGGTTGAGGTGTTCCACGGCATAGAGGTAAAAATGCCATCGAGCGTGTAGTAATCAGAAGCAGCACTCACCACGTCATCAAGCACCACGGGTATGCCGTTAACTTCTGTGCGCCCGGCTAGGGCTTCAGACACAGACTTAAAAAGAGGCTCACCATCGTTAACAGCGTCGCGTGCGTTTTGCGTCGCAGCCTCAAAAAAGTGGGTGACAGCAGGTGGGTTGCCTTGCTCTGCTGCTAATACGGTGGCATCAAAGGCTTCGTTGTAGCTAGCGTAACCCGAGACAACCACGTTGTAGTCTGAGAACTGCGCGTTAAACTCCTCAGCACGCTCCCTCGTCCAATCCAGCCGGTAATCGGTAAAGGCGATCCAGACATTAATGTCGGTTTGGGAACTTGCCAAACCAGACAGCACTAATACACTAACAACAATTAACAAACGTTTCATTGTTACCTCCCTATACGTGCACGGCCTAGTACGACCATGGTGATACGGCCGTGCTAATGCGACCATGGTGGACTCATTTTGACCGACCCCAATTATTAGGTGGTTATGTCATGAGTATGTCATGGCTTGTGTGACTTTAGACCATAACATATTTTCAATTGAGTGCATTCGCCCAAAACCGGGCGCGCTTTGGGTTAGCCCAACCAGCCCTACCCTTCTATTCCAATCTTCCTTTAAGACCTCCGTAAAAGGTTTATTCCTCCCTGTACTCATCCACCTTATACAGGCGCCTAATCTTCTAATACCAGTCCCAATAAATCTGGAGAAAAGCTCGATAAAAAATTCTACAATTATCTCTAACAGCATTTTTTAATCTTTGGGCAGAACCTGCTTACTCAAGCCATATCCATTTCTGAACGACTCAAATAATAGAAAGTTATCCGTGAAAACGTATATTACTCCTCTTTGATAAACTAACCGTTTCTTTATCGGTAGCTTCAAGAATTCTCAGCCGGAAAACAACTACTATGTCAGCTAAAAAGATAGGACTCTTCACATTACTTCTCCTCGGGATACTCATCATCTCAGGATTCTTCTGGGCAAAAAACGCCAACAACTTCAAGCAGGAGGGTTCCTTTGGAATCTCCATCAATGATGCGCCGATTAAAATTCTTAGGGATGACCATGGGGTAGCCTATGTAATAGCAGAAAATAAGGCTGATGTTATCAGAGGACAAGCATTCGCGGTAGCGCAGGATAGGCTCTTCCAAATAGAATTATATCGCGCCCTTATCAAAGGGGAAGGCGCTAGTTTGACTGGCAAAGCCATGCTGGAGTCAGATATACAGATGCGGGTCCTGGATTTAGCTGGAAATGGCAAAAGAAGCTATCAGTACCTGGATGAAGAAACGAAGGAGATGCTCAACTGGTATTGTGAAGGATTCAACGCTTACCTGGAAGTAGGGAAAGACGAGTTTCCCCTAGAGCTGGGACTATTAGGGATAGAACCCCAACCCTTACAACCAGAGGATATAGTGGCTACTGCCCATTTCATAGGCTTTTTCCACAGCCAGAATATGGGAGATGAAGTTCTCAGCTTAAACTTGGCCTCCCGTATGGTGAACGCCTCAGAACTTCTCCCTCTCAATGTCAACCTGGATAGAACAAAACCCCTGAGTTTTGAACTGGACACCCTTAATGGTGAAAATGCTTCCCCTAAAGAAATGGCATGGAGTCCCCTTCCCACGCCTATCATCCCTTACCCAAAGTTAGGCTCTAATAACTGGGCCATATCAGGAAGTAAATCTCAGTCGGGAAGCCCTATTCTCTCAAATGACCCTCATGTAGATGCCAGAATTTTACCAGGGACT
>JBCCBI010000298.1:0-6926 GCA_039034155.1 Deinococcota bacterium
AGGTAAGACGCTTTTATCCTCTCAATGTACTATGAGCTAACACGGACATCACCTAGCTCGAGCGCGTCCACTTGCAGCTCACCACGATCTAAAACAACCATGCCAAACCCCATGCTAGAGATGGTGACGGTAGTTGTTGGGGTGGTTAGTTTGAGTGGGCTTGGTTCATCCCCGTGATACGCAGCCACAAACAAGTCACGTTCAGGGCTAGCGTAAAGCCATGCTGAGGCGGGGTTACACTCGAGCGTTGCACCATTACACTCAACTAACCCAGTGGCATTTTGTTGGGCAAAGGGTGCCTCGAGCATCGGCCAGTCAAGCTCACCTGCGTGGGTCCAACGGCGCTTTAACTGCCACTGCATCAAATCAACTTCGATGCCAAGTTCCTCACCGTCTCGAGCGTAAGAGACGGACCAGCACCGTTCTTGCTGCCCTGCTTTTTGTTTACCTGCAAAGGTAAACGCATCCGCTGTGTCATCTGTAAATGTGCCGGAGAGGATGTGGTCTCGGAAGGCTCGAGCATCCACGTAATCTGTGCGCTTGGCTACTTCCATATAGATGCCACATTGCACTTTACCCTTGTGAAAAAAGTGCGGCCAGTCAAGTTCCCAAAATGATTTGTTTGACCCCAAGTAGTTATATAGGTCAAGAACAAGGTCACCACCTCGCTCAACAAGTCGCATGGGTCGGGTTTTACCAAGTTGTGTTCGGGTGAGGGGTTTGATAGCGATGTACACCTCACTGATGGTAATGATTACAAGCTCATCACCATCACTTTCAAAGGTGTTTGAGGGTACGTGTTTACCGTCTAACCAAACTTCATCCACCTTGTCAGCACCTGAGACAATGAAACTCAACTTAGCACTGTTGATGACGGCGGGTCGGGCAAGTGTATACAGCCCAATCGCTTTATTCGCGTGCTGTACACCATAAAACATGCCTTCATCAACAATGTTGCGTGACTTGCTGCGGTCGGTTGCGTGGTAGAAGTCGCCCAGCCATTTTTCATTGGTTAAGTACCGCGTGTAAACAACCCCCGGCTTGGCGGATGTGGGGCAGGTGTAGTGCAAGCTAATCACATTGGATTGACCGCTGTACTCTTTGCTGGACACACCAAACGCAAACTCGGGGGTTTGGTAGGTTGTTAAGGCTAGCTGCTGGTCTGCTGAGGCTGTTTCGGTGACTTCAAACTGGGGCGGCTGGGAGTTGAGGACATCTTCTAACCATGCAGGTAAGATATCTTCGTTTAACCATGTTTGGACAAGCTCCAATTCGGGCGGCGTTTCACACAAAATAGAAGGATGATACGCCCGACTATGCGGTCCTGCCCAACGACCAGTACCTTTGTGGATATGCATAAACGCACTGAGTCCTAGCCGTGCTAGCGCCGTTCTGGCACGAATAACGGTTGCTTCGTCGGGCACATAGTCAGCAATGCGCTTGAGCGCTTTGAGGCAAATAGCCGTGTAGGTGGGGCTGTTGTGTTCAAAAGTTGTGCCATTACTGTCTGTAAAGCGTAACCAGTCTACAAGTTTGTGCTGCCCTCGAGCCCGAATATCGGGATCATCTAGCAGTTCACCTCCCAAGCAGGTATTCATGATGTCTAGCAAGGCAATATTGCTGTAGGCGACGAGCACATCTAGCTTGGCAACCTCTGCTAATCCTAAACGAATCGCCTCAAGTACCTTTGTTTGAGTTGGTTTTGCTAGGCGGGCGCGATTCTGTAGCATCATAGGAATAAGATATTCCAAGCAAAACTCAACCGCGTTTAAGTCTTGGACAACATCGTCTTCTAACATCCAGTAGAAATTGCCTACATGCGGGTCATTCACATCACGTTCTTGACAGCCCAAGACAACCCCGAGTACTTTTTCAGCTAGCTCTAAATCTTGGTCTGTGCCGTTGGCCACAAGTTGCGCTGCAAACGCAGCACCTTTACGCGATTCGTGGAAGATGCCGTTGTCGGTGATGTTTTTGAGTAAATAGGTTTGTGGGTTGTAGCTATCTGGTAGGGCTAGGGGCCTCGTCGTCATGGATGCCTTTCATGGCACGTGAAACTGGGAGAAGGGGAGAAAGGGGATAATGTTAGATGCAAAGTGGGTATCACACCATCGTGTAGTACTACTCAAACAAGCTCATCTGCTAACTGGCTAACTTCGACGCCGTAGTGCTCGAGGGCGTGCTCTGGACTAATCACACCATTGGCAATGTCTTGCATGATTTTGTGACGGGGACGCTCGAGGGGGTTGCCCACACCGCCCCCACCAGCCGTAAAGACACGCACCCACTCACCTTGCTGAAGCGTCACTGGGTCTTCGTCTTGGGGTTTGCCCATCACTTCAACTTTAGCAGGTGCGCCCGGTAGACCGTCTGCTAAGCCAAGGGGTGGGTTCTGAATAAAATTAGGGCGAAAGCCTAGTGTCAATGGCGTTGCTGACAGTGAGGTGATGGTAACCACTTGCCCACAACCACCGCGTTCACGCCCGGGACCTGCAGAATCTTGCACCATAGCGCGGTCCACCCGAATAGGGAAGAGGGTTTCCGCAACTTCGGTGGCAATCATGGTGCAGTTGGTTGGGTAGACCGTGCAGTGCCACCCGTCGCGCCCACCCGTTGCGCCCATGCCACCTTTGGGCATGAACGTCATTTGTAAATAGCTGCCGTCTTCTCGCTGGCCCATGAGTCTAAAGATGATGTTGTGACCGCAACCAGCTTGGACAAGTTCAGGAACGGCCTCAGCTAGAGCCGCGTTCACGAGCGTGCTGATGTGAATGCCTGTGCGAGTCCTTGCAAAGACAGGCACAGGTGCGTGCGCGTTTAAGATACAGCCGTCAGGGGCGCTTACACGAATGGGGCTAAACTGCGGACCAATGTTGGGAACGGCTGGTGCGAGCATGTACTGCATGGCATAAATGGCATCTGCCAGTGTGTAAGAGATCGGCACGTTGATAGCCTGGCGGGGGCGTTGGGCGTCGCTGCCTGCAAAGTCAAGTAGTAGCTCATCATCTTGCATGGTGGCGGTGAGGGCAAGGTGAATGGGCTTTTGCATCTCCTCGTCACCCTCGAGAATCCCGTCAGCAACAAGTTCAGCTTGGTAAGTGCCAGGGTTAATCATCTTGAGACGCGATAAAAAGGCATCGCTGGCGCGGTTACTGATGTCATCGGCAATGCGCTCGAGGTTAAGTTGCGGGCTAGCCTCTAACAGATTGAGTAACCGACTGCGAATCACCTCAATAGCGGTGCGCATGGCTTGAATGTCACCAATCACCATCTCTGGAGAACGAGTGTTAGCACGGATGATGGCATCAACTGAAGTATTGAGCTTGCCCTTTTCGTAAAGTTTGCAGGGCGGTAGCATCAAGCCCTCTTCGTGAATGTCCCAGGCGCGAAAATCGCCCATGGTGCCACCGATGTCAGCTACGTGAACAATGGTGCCGATAAACGCAATCAACTCACCATTTACAAAGACAGGGGCAATAAGTGCTACATCTGACTTGTGACCCGCACCTAGCCAAGGGTCGTTCGTCATGAGGATGTCGCCATCATAAAAGTCACTGCGGTCGTACATGGCGGTGACGAGCGCAATCGTGCGCGGCATACAGGTCACAAACAAGGGCATACATGTCGTGGGCATGGCGATGCATCGCCCTTGAGGGTCAGCAACAACTAACGAGTAGTCTTTGCCATCGCGAACAGCACTCGAGAACGCTGTCTTGAGTAACGCCTGATCCGCTTCATCCGCAATGCTGCGAAGACGCGCCATGATGATCTCGAGGTCAATGGGGCTTAGGTCAGACGTTTGACTATCTGTCTGGACGCTCGAGGCTAGTTTGGGTACACTCATCAGCAACGCATCATCTTCACTAAGCGTCAGCGTGCCACCTTGCCCCACAGCAAAGGTTGTGTGCGGCGCTTCAACCAGTAAGGGGCCATTGACAGTGACACCAACTTGCAGGTCGTCAAGGGTGATGACGGGTGTTTCGAGCCATCCCCCTTCGCTAAACCAGACTTGTCGATGTCGCTGAGAGCTTGGGGAAATGCCCTCTGCAGTCTCAGAAGTAGTCGCGAGTTTGGGTTCAGGTCCTTGAGCCACTACGCGGCAGGCGCGAATCTCAATGGCACCTTCTTGCTCGTGACCGTAGCGTGTGGTGTAGGTTTGGATGAAAGCTTGCTCGAGCTGGTTTGCGTCAAGTTGCTGAATGTCCTCCAACTCAACTTGGATATCATAGCCTTGTCCGCGGTAGCGCATGTCTAACGCATAGCGCCAACAGATATTATGCGCGTCCACGTTTGCAGACGCAAGGGCAGCGCCCGCGTGGGCTTTTAGGTCATCAAATACTTTTTGTAAGTCGGGTTCAGACACACTAGCTAGGGAAGAGACAAAACTTTGCACGCGCTCGAGGCCCACCTGTGCCGTCAAAAACCCAAATGCAGACAGCACACCTGCCCGTTTCGGCAAATAAACTTGGGTGATGCCCAAATGCTGCGCCATGTCGAACGCATGTAAGGGTGCTGCGCCACCAAACGCCATCATTAAATACTCGCGCGGGTCATCCCCTTGTTCGGTGACGTGAAGTTGCGCTGCTTGGGCCATAGTTTCCGTAACGATGCGGCGGATGCCAATGGCGACATCTTCAGGATTTAAGCCGCTAGCACTGGCAACGTGTCCAAGCGCTTCTTTGGCGCGCACGCGGTCAAGCGCGAGACCGCCCGCTAAGGTGACATCATCTGAAAGGTAGCCTAAAAAGAGGTTGGCGTCCGTCACGGTGGGGTCGGTGCCGCCTTGGCCGTAACAAGCTGGGCCGGGATCTGCACCAGCACTGTGCGGGCCCACGTTAAGTAGACCCAGATCGTTCAACCAACCGATGCTACCGCCACCCGCGCCAATCTCGAGCATGTGAATGCTCGGTACTTTAACCGTAGTACCGCTGCCCGGTTTGTTGCGGTGAACGCGGCCAATTTCAAACGACGCGCTGCGGCTGGGGTTGCCGTCTTTGAGCAGGCATAGTTTTGCTGTTGTTCCGCCCATATCGAAGGCTAGTACACGTTTTGCTGAGGCTGATGATGTATCAGGCGTTGATGTGCCCTCGTGTGCCATATGTTGTTTGGCTAAATACCCCACAGCGAGTGCGCCTGCGGCCGGGCCGGACTCGAGCAAACGAATGGGCGCGTGCAACGTAGCCTCTACCGACGCAAGCCCGCCATCTGACCACATCAAATAAAACGGCCCGCCGTGACCAGCATCTTGTAATGCTATCTGTAAGGTTGCCAAGTAGCCTTCAGCAATGGGTTGAATGTAGGCGTTGGCGGCCGCCGTGGTCATGCGTTCAAACTCACCAAGTTCAGGTGCAACGTCCGAAGATAAGGTGATGTAGAGATTTAGACCCATCTCACGAGCCAGGTCACGCACGCGCCGCTCGTGGCTTGGGTCGGCGTAGCTGTGCATCAAACAAACTGCTACGGCAGTCACGCCATCATCAGCTAAGTCTTGTAAGGTTTGGCGAATTTCGGTGTCATTTGCAGCTTGGTGAATTTTGCCGCCCGCCACCATGCGGGCGCTCAAACCTTTGCGGCTTTGGCGGGGGACGAGTGGGTCGGGGCGCTCGAGCAACCTGTCATACGGGTCATAGCGGTTGCCTTTACCTGTTTCTAAAATATCGGTTGCACCTGTGTTAGTAATCAGCCCAATATCTTGCCCACGCCGTTCAATTAACGCGTTGGTAATGAGCGTGGTGCCGTGGATGATGACCGCCTCAGCTAAATCCGCAGAGGTAAGACCAGCGTCCCTAAGCAATTCCTGCACACCTTGTAAGATGGCTTTGGTGGGTTCAGAAGGTGTGGTGAGGATTTTATTTTCGACCAGCTTGCCCTGTTCCGGCAAGTACGCCACCAAATCCGTAAACGTGCCCCCCACGTCTATACCGATGCGGATGGGGTTTATGTGTGTCATCTCAATCTCCTTTAAGCAGGCGGGCGCGGACGTTTCAGGGTTTGCAAGTAAGGATAGGTTGTGAGCATCTTGCAATAATCTTGAAATAAGCTGATGGCTTCAGCTTCACTGTTTGGCAGTTGGCTGATGCGGAGGTAAGCGAGATGATCTTCGCCCTCAGATTCAAAGTGAAAGGTCGGTGTGCCAAAAACATGATGTGATTTGGCGTCTTGATGTTCGCGAGCTAGGGTTTGGCGGTGTTCAGGGTTGTTGAGGTCTTGCTCGAGCTTCCCCGCATCCAACCCCACATCCGCCGCAAGTTGCAAAAGCGTTTTGAGGTCAAACGGCTTTTTATCTTGATGGAAACTACGAAATATCGCTAGACGCAAGTCCTCTTCTTTGCTAGCATCCTGCGCATTACCTGAAATAGACACCAAAAACGGCAAAAGCCCCCAACCCCCACGCTGCTCGCCTGCCCGTGCCGCGTCATCTAGGGGATGTTCACACAGTTTACTGTCAGGGTCATCACCTGCCTTGGGATTGTAATTGGTTTGCCACAAACTGAAATGATGCCATTCAAACGTGAGATCTAAGGGCCCTGCAATTATTGCTGCCAACTCTGCGCCCCGCCAAGCGTAAGGGCATTGATAGTCAAAGTACACACGAACTTTATCGATAGTTATTCTCCTTTAGACGAGTGAGGCTATCATCTTGTTTTATCCGATTTAGTCAGCATCAAATAACAAGTTTGTAGAGGTCTCGGACAATACCTGATGTCGTGAACGTAGTCGACGATGGAGAATAAGCACGTTCTCGAGAAGCCTCAATTATGGATATCTATAGCAACACCACGACCCAATGATACAGACGTGTTATGTCCAGCGCGTCACACAGCTCGGCGTACTGGTTGGGCGACGTGACGATAGTCACGTAGCGGTGGTTCTTGGCCGAAGACCGCAGCATCGAGGGTCCGCCAATATCGACATTCTCCACGCAT
>JBCCBI010000299.1:0-6921 GCA_039034155.1 Deinococcota bacterium
AGCAACCAATCTACAAACATTTATTGCTGCTGATGTTGATGTGCTCGAGTACGGTTATGTCGCTAGAAATATGGACGGTGGTCGGGTTATTCGCGACGGTGAGTCGGGTACAGTCACTATCGCAGTGCAGTACCCATGCGAGACGAGTATTACTGGCGGCACTCCGTTTAGCTTTTCAATGACATTTGCGTTTACAGATTTTAGCGTGCCTAGGTTTACCCGTGGCCCCAACGAAACGACCGCTGAGCTCGAGCAACGCATCATTAATACCTACGGCGCACCTGCCATTCCTCCAAATTTAGAGATTGTTCTCGTTGGCAATGACAGCGACGTACCTATTTTTGGCACACTTATTCGCGTAAGCGACTTTGAACGCATTGCTGACACACCTTTACCTAACCCAGGGCCTACTTCTTTAGCAACTATAGTCTCTGTTGAGCTTTACGACTTTGAATGCAGTGATGATGAAGTGAGTATTAGCGCCTCGGGTGCGCCCCGCCTTACATTTGGCAATACAACTATTTATGCAGGTGGGCGGCAAGTCGCTGCTGACAATCAAGACCCTCGTATTACCCGCTTTGACAAAGGCGTGCAAACCTGGTGCTTGGGTAACCTAGAAACAAGTGGTGATGACAGTAAGGGATACGGACTAGTCTGGGACGGTGCAGATACGATTTATGCAGTATTTTCAGTCACCGGTACCGAGGGTGAGCCAGTTGATGATTTTCGCCGCTTTGCAGTAAATGGCTGGCTACCCAGCTACGGAGCTGGCAGTGGAGAGAGAATCGCTGTACTGGTACGTATTGACCTTGTGTCGGGCGATCCTATTACTGCTACGTATCTTTCAGCGCGCAGCGGCCTAGATGGCAGTACCACCAGTTTTCGAGTGACTGGCTTAGAAATAACCCCCACAGGTGAGGTTGTCGTCCGTGCAGCAACTAGCGCCTTTCCCAGAAGTACTGACCCAAGCGTATCAATTGACTGCCCAGCTTTTGACGGCTTTGTGGCAGATTACAGGTTGGTGCTTTCTGCCGACCTAAGCACGGCCCTAAGCGCCACAGCGCCTTCATGTAGTTTATAAGCTTTTATGAGTCCATATTTGCCTGAGGTTTTTACTTCAGGCAGTGTTTACTTTAGCAAAAGACTTAAAATCAATGACTATTTTTAGCAGCACCACGATTCACTGATGTATCTAATAGCAGTTCCACGATCAGTCCCCCCACACTGAGCAGGTCGATTTCTACTCCATTAGGTCGCACGGGAAGGCTGCCTGTGGCAGTCACTCGTGGAAATGCTATGAGTAGCGTGTCCTAAGACGATTGGGATTATGACCTTATTATTTCGACTTAATGTAACAATATCTCATGTGATTGCTATTTATACTGATTTTGCTAGTAATTTTACGATAGTGTGATCCTGGAAGTATCACTAGGAGAAGACAAGTCTGATAAAATCTCCTTATTTCCCTTTCGCCCCTTCTCGCTGCTACAAGTCAATGCTCAATAAAATATAAACAACTAGATGTAGACCTAGATGTAGACAACGCGGTTACGACCTAGACGTTTCGCTTGGTACAAGGCACGGTCAGCAAGTTCAACAAGTTCAGCATTGTCACTATCTTTACGTGGGTAGCTAGCCATGCCAATACTTACCGTAATACTGAGGTTGTCATCAACCCAAGCCCAACGTTTTTGGGAGGTGCTACGGCAGATGCGTCTGGCAACCTCGAGCGCAGTGTCTTCTTCAGAATCGTAAAGTGCAACTGCAAACTCCTCACCACCGTAGCGGGCAACAACATCACTAGCACGCACATGACGCTTAATAAGTAGCGCAATATCTTTTAAAATCTCGTCACCAACGCGGTGTCCGTAGCGATCATTAACGAGCTTAAAATGATCAATATCAATCATGAGAAAACTAATCGGGCGCGCACTGCGGTAACTTAAGGTCATTTCGCGCGCTAAAATATCATCTAAATATGTGCGGTTATAAATGCCTGTAAGTGGATCCGTAATAGCCCGTTGCATGAGCAAGTCATAGTGCTCTAGAAACCCATCCTGATGCTGTTTTTTGCGCAATAAGCTACGCACCCGGGCAAGTAGTGCGTCACGCCGTATGGGTCCTGTGAGGACATCGTCAATATCTGCTTTCCAAATGGGCGTATAGTTGAGCGTTCTATTAGGGTATTTCGTCATGTTAACCCAAAGAATGACAGGAATATGCGTTGCCCTAGGGTTAGCTTTAATTTTACGGCACACCTCGAGCGCATTCATACCCGGCAAATCATGGTTCATAATGATGATATCTGGTGGTACGCGGTCAATCAGTGTCAGCACTTCTTCCCCACTAGGAACAGTTTTGAGTAAAAACTCTTCTTCATGTAGTGCATTGATGAGATGGCGCATCGTTTTAGGGTTGCCAGCAAACACAACTGCACCTTGACCGCGGTCAAGGTCCCTAGTACTTTCACGATCTGGAAATTGACCTACGTCGGTCAGGTAGCGCACACGCGCCAAAAGTTCACTGGCATTAATAGGCTTGGTTAAAAAATCATCGGCACCTAATGCAAACGCTCTAGCTCGGTGACGTGCTTTAGAAAGCGAGGTGATGATTAAAACGGGAATATATTTAAACCGTTCATGGCTTTTGATGGTGTCAAGCAGTTCAAAACCGCTGACATCTGGCATCATCACGTCTAAAATGATGAGATGGGGTAGCATCTCATCCTCAGCTTGTATAAGTAAGTTCCAAGCGTCTACGGCGCGTTGTGCTAGGTGGACATCGAACCCACTAGCAATCAGACGCGCTTCAAACACGCGCAAGTTAATTTCCTGATCGTCAACAATAAGTACCCGACGGCTCACCGGTTTGGGCTTGGCAGTGTTCATTGTCATCTTCTTACCATTGCCCTGTCACTACCCTATCACTGCTCTATTATCGTGTGAGCTTAGCTGTCTTGGCCACAAAGAGTTATAAACGCAATGCCCATCTAATACTTCTCTTTTAAATGTTAACCAAACAACAAGAGGCTCGATTTTTTGGCGTGATTCACAACCTGACTGACGACGAGTAGGTGATACGTAACTAACGCTACCTACACTGCGCCCAGAACACTCAAGCAACCAAGCTGTTTTGACAGCACACATGAAGATAGTGGGTATCCAAAGCATCAATAGTGGTAGCAGAGCAAGTTGAAACATAGGTAGTTGAGGCAGTAGATATTTCATAATAGAACTCACACAAGGTTGTGTACATCTCATGTTACTCCCATGGTTGAGGTTGCTACCAACACCTATGTAGCATTTGGACTTACAGGCATTATGTTTTTGCCAGAGACCCTGCCTCCGCCAAAGACCCTGCCTCCACCATAAACCTTGCTTTCGCCAAAGATCGTGTGAAGACTCAATCATTACAGTAATGTCATCAAGTTGCGCTGCATCTTTCACAATTACCCTTGATTGTAAAACGAACAGCGGTCTATTAGCGTGAATCTCTTGACGATTTACGTGTACCACGCGAACTTCGTATGAACGTGGTATGTTAATTTAGCAACCTGCTGTGAACTTCATCAGCATGGATAGCTGACTCGAGCAACCTACATAACTTTAGTCTACTCTTAAAACAGCCTCTCTCAACGGCAAGTATCATCACACCTTGGCGCAAACTGCACATGCTAAACTCTAGTTAGCCATGCGAGCCTCACTGTCTTTTTTGAGTCATGACCCAGTGCTCACGTATAGCCTCATCGCCGCTTTGTTTTTAGGTCTAGCAGCCATCATTTCAGGGCTAACACGGTTGGACTTCATAGCGGTATTTCATCCTCATGGATTACTGACTATCGTTACAGCGGTAGCTTCAGCAGTTGTACTCATGCTACTTGCAGGTGGGCTCGAGCAACTCACCACAAACCTCCCCTGGGTTTGGGTTAGCGACCTACCCCAAACTAACTTTCCACTAGCAGGCACGTGGCGTCTACCGCTTTATCTTGTGGCACTCGCTTACGGACCAAGTGCAGGTTTACTTACAGCAGGTCTTTTTGCGGCGTTTGCAGTAAGCAGCGGAACACCTAGTTGGCCAGAGGCGCTTTTTGCGTTCGAGTTAGGTGTAGTTGGTTGGCTAGCTATTGCACCAAGTCCTTACACATACCGCTGGGCAGCCAGTTTTAATATTTTACTCGCTCACCTACTGACTACAATTACCGCAGGGTTTGCGCTACTTCAGTGGCAATATGGGGAAATTACGTTGAGTGGATTGCAGACACTGTGGGAGCCAACTTGGGGTGGCGTGTTGCTAGCTGCCTATATCGTGAGCTACCTCAGTCCCAACGTCTACACACGTCTCTTTGCAGGGTCCCGCGTTCAGCCCGTACAAGTTGTTCACACAGTGCACATGCCGTTGCCGCCACTACTCGAGTCAGTACCGATTCAAGTGGACAGTGTAGTACCAACGCTATCTCAAGTTACCTCATTACAGACTAGCTCAGCACAAGTCAGCTCACAGCCAGCACCCGGCTCAGAATCTCACCCGAAACTGTCACCTGCTACTGGACGCGCACCCACCAGCACCCAAGCAACCGAGCATCCACTTGGGGCAAGCGCATTTTTAGACCTTGACCGCTCTAGCTCGTAAACTCACGGCAATCTTGAGAAAGCTTTTGTGTATGTCAGCACATCACGTGACTGTTAAGAAACACGTCATAAATCACTACCTACGCAGCCTCAGCTACTTCATCATCTTGCTGACAAGCCTGCCTGTTGCCCATTCCCAAGGTGAGGGCGGCAACGCTACCCTAAGTCCCGGTTTTTGGCCTGACCCTATTGTACTGAGCTATTACTCAGGCGGAAATAACGATGCTAGCAACTACGGCGACCCTTGCGTTGGGCGTATTGCGAGCGTCCCTGACCATATTCTCACCGTCACAGAGCCGCTTGATTACCTACACATTTACGTTGAGAGCAATGCTGACACGACCTTGATAGTTGAACAAGTAAGCACGGGTGAGTTTGCCTGTAATGACGATGCCAACGATTTAAATCCAGGGCTCGAGTGGGACTTCGTCCCTGTAGACATCTATCACATTTACGTTGGTAACTATCACGAGAACGACGCCCTCACCGAGTACCAGCTTTTCATTACTGAGTTTGAGCCGTAAGCATCGGCTCTTCTCTTAACTCATATGGCTTATCAAAGACACATAGCGACCTACAAGCAACCTCACCAATCCACAACATACTGATGTATACCTAGAAACTAGTGGGGTCTCTCCATCCCCTTTTTCTCTAGTTCATCATTGGACATTAGTCATTGATAGCGGTATCTTATACAACTTCTCATAAATTTGCCGCTGTCTATAACATTGCTTCATTTGGTTATGTTGACAGCTAAGCAAATAATATCCGCTATATCTCTGTACCATCCGGCGTATAAAACCCACTTTTAAGCTCGTGTTGATAGTAAGCATTAATTTCTTGGGGAATGGTGTCAACGTCATCAACTACTTTGAACAGGTGCAGGTCTGTTTTGTTGATGGTACCTGTGCTCAGTAAGCTATCTTTAAGCCATTCCACCAATCCTTGCCAAAATTCGCGACCAACCAAGTAGACTGGAAACGGTTTGATGCGTTTGGTTTGAATAAGTGTGAGGGATTCAAAGAGCTCGTCGATAGTACCAAAGCCACCGGGAAACGCCACAAAGGCCGTTGAGTATTTTACCAACATAACTTTGCGGGCAAAAAAGTACTGGAACTGCAAACTATCTGTTTGATAAGGATTGGCACCTTGTTCGTGTGGCAAGCTAATATTTAACCCAATACTACGGCCGCCCTGTTCAAACGCACCTTTGTTCCCCGCTTCCATAATGCCAGGGCCGCCGCCGGTAATCACGGTGTAGCCCTCTGCAGCAAGTTTGCAGCCAAGGTCTTCAGCTTGTTGGCTGTACAGGTGATCTGGTGCTAAACGGGCAGATCCATAGATGGTGACGGCTTTACTGACATCTGCAAGTTCGTCAAAGCCTTGTACAAACTCACCGATAATCCGAAACATACGCCATGAGTTTTCAGCAATTTCGTCGATGATATAGCCGTTATCCTGAGTGTTGTTTGAAGACGTTGTCATACACCAGTATAGATTGATAAGTTAAACGACAACACGGTTTCGTCCTGCTGTTTTAGCTGCATAAAGCCGCTCGTCACCACGTTTAAGCCACTGTGACCAGGTTTCTTTGTGGCGCAAGTTAGCAATGCCCACACTAATTGTCACGTTGCGGTCAGGTAATAGCTCGAGCACCTCAACTTTATGTCGTAAATCTTCGGCGATACGCAAACCTTCATCTTTGGACGTATCAAACAGCAAAATCAAAAATTCTTCGCCGCCCATGCGAAAAGCCCTATCTGTAAGTCTCACCTGAGATTGCAAAATTTGCGTGATGGCAACCAGTACCTCATCGCCAACGGCATGGCCAAACTTATCGTTAACGCGCTTAAAGTGATCAATATCCAGCGTTAAAAGCGTCATCGGAAACTGCTTGCGCTGACTTTGTGCAACGGCTTGGTTCAGGGTGTCGTGCAGGAGTCGGCGATTGTAAAGCCCTGTCAGTGGGTCCGTAATAGCTTGTAAATGTAATTTTTGTTGCTGCCTATTAATAATCCAAATAAAAATGGCTGAAAACACACTCACCATGAGCAAGGTGGATACCATTCTGAATGCTAGAGCACGCTCTACAACTTGCCAAGCAGTAGGCACGGTCACGGCCAGCATGACTGCATTGGCAAGCCACGCATGGCGCTCAGGTAACGTGAAGTAAAACGAAAAAACAGCAGGGTAACACCACAACACCCCAATAGTACCTTGGGTTGTCAGTGAAAGCACCAAAGCACCAATAATGACAGGCACAAGTCCGAAAAAGGTTAAATTAACATAGTAG
>JBCCBI010000300.1:0-6903 GCA_039034155.1 Deinococcota bacterium
GATATGAGCTTATTGATACCATTAGTGTCGCTAGGCGTATTTTAAGGCTTTAGATATCATCTCAAAGCTATAAACAATCAACAGCAACATGCCTGTCTACCCGTAATACTAGGTTTACCTAACCTCTAAAACCTTAGGGTGGTATGCAAAGGCTCGAGTTAAGGTATATTTGATGTCATTTTATCAATGCAACTAGCACCATCCAAGGGAGACGCCATGGCCGTTCACGCACCTCAAACTCGCCCCAATGACCTGTGGACACAGCATTTTGCAGCACGCACGCGTACGCTGCGCAGTTCGATTATCCGCGATATTTTGCGCATGACCGAACAACCCGAGGTAATCTCGTTTGCAGGCGGCCTACCCAATCCAGAGCTTTTCCCCAAAGATGCCCTTGCAGACGCATCTCACAAGGTGCTCACCCAAGCAGGTAAACGGGCCCTACAGTACAGCATGACGGCGGGTCTACCTGAACTGCGCGGTTGGATTGCCGACTGGATGCGCGCCCAAGGCAGCGACGTAACTCCAGACAACATTATGATTACCAGCGGCTCCCAACAAGCTCTTGATCTGCTTGCCAAAGTGCTTATTGACCCAGGTAAAAACATTCTGGTTGAAAACCCAACCTACCTAGGCACCTTGCAAGCTTGGACTATCTTTGAAGCTGCTTACACGACCCTACCTACAGACGATGATGGCGTTATACCTGAGGCTGTAAGCGAGTACTTACGAGACGGCCCAGCACTTGCGTATTTCCAGCCCAATTTCCAAAACCCAACCGGGGCAACCTTGCCGCTAGCACGCCGTGAAGCACTTGCCAACCTTGCCGCTGAACGAGGTTTGTGCATTATTGAAGATGACCCTTACGGGCAACTTATTTACGACGAAACGCCGCCCCCTAGCTTGCGTAGCTTGAACGATAGTGTCATCTACATCAGCTCGTTTTCTAAAGTGTTGGCACCGGGCTTGCGGCTTGCGTGGCTGACTGCGCCCGAGGGCGTTATTCAAAAACTTCAACTTGCCAAACAGGGTACTGACTTGCACACCTCCACCACGGCTCAACTTGTGGTATTGGAACTGCTCAAAAACAACTTTTTAGATACCCATGTGCCACGGTTGCAAGCTGCATACAAAGGCTGCCGCGACCTTATGCTGGCTGAAATGCAGCGCCACTTTCCTACAACTGCGCAGTGGGATACGCCCAAAGGTGGCATGTTCATTTGGGTGCGTTTACCTGCCCAAGTCGATGCCCTCAAAGTTCTTGAAGAGGCTGTTACGCACAACGTTGCCTTTGTGCCAGGTGGTACGTTTTTTCCTAACGGCGGTGGCGACAACACACTGCGTCTCAACTTCACTAACGCCAGCGACGCCAACATCCGTGAGGGCATTACCCGTTTGGGACGTGTGCTCCAGAAGTGGTGTTAATGATGCTTGCCAATACCACCCCAAAGGTTCTGTAAATGGTGATGACACCCGCCTCAACGAGTACTCTCAACAATGGCCTCACCGTTCACCCTTACCGACTTGGCTCCAATGAAAATCCGTTGGGAACCTCCCCTAAAGCGCAAGCCGCGATTGCAAGTGCTGCCGCAGGGTTATGGCAGTATCCACCGCGCAGTGATGAACAGTTTCGTGAGCAGTTAGCTGAGCATCACGGGCTAAGCGCGTCTCAAGTTGTGCTTGGCAATAGTGGGTGTGATGTGCTGTCACTCATCGCACGGGCGCATTTAGATGCCGAGAGTTCTTGTATTATTTGCCCGCCGGCGTTTCCAGTCTATGCGGCTACTGCTATGCAGCAGGGTGCGCAAGTTGTTAGTGTGCCACTGCAAGCTGAGACGTTTGCGCTCGAGCCAGACGCTATTCTTGCGACCCTCACACCAAACACCAAAGCCCTCTATCTCTGTAACCCTAATAACCCCACTGGCACGCTCATCCCTAAAAATACCTTGCTGCCATTTTTGAAGGCCTTACCTGATGACCTCACCGTCGTGTATGACGAAGTTTATTACCATTTTGTTGACCCTGCAAAACACACCCCTGTAACTGATGTTCTTGGCGCACACCCTAACGTGGTCATCGTGCATAGTTTCTCCAAAGCTTACGGACTTGCGGGCTTGCGCTTAGGCTACGCCCTTGCAAATGGACCTGCTGCTGATGCCCTACGCGCTCATACACTCACGTTTCAGGTGGGCAGCTTGGCGCTGCTTGCAGGCGAGGCAGCTTTAGGCGATCACGAGCACATTGAGGCAACCCTAGCCAATAACCGTCAGGAGCGCCCTAAACTTGCAAGCGCACTGACGGACTTAGGCTTACACGTGTGGGAGAGCGAAACCAATTTTGTGTTGTTTGCCTGTCCCCAAGATACTGAGGGGCACGTCTATGACGGTGGGTTACTCGCCAGCAAATTTCAAGACCAAGGACTCATTGTGCGTCCAGCGTTTGATCTACCCAACCACATGCGGGTCACAGTTGGCTTACCTGAGATGAACCGTGCGTTTGTTGAGGCGCTAACGGGTATTCTCGAGGCAACATAAGAGCTGCATTATCAACTACAAATACTGTATAAACACACAGCTTCATGTATGAAGAATCATTAAAGCAGGCCAGCTAACAGTTTTGACCAGCGCAAAGGCTTAAGCTAAATAGCACTTAATCGCCTAGGAGGCTGGCATATGATGGTGTGGTTGTTAAGCTTAACTTCAGTGGCCCTGTCAACATTTGGTATGTATGTGGTGTATGAATGCCGCAAACCTAAGCGCGTCGCCATCAAAGTGCCTGTGCATGTAAACCGCCGAAGGTAACCTCACCTAACTCAACTTGTAATCAGATGATGTCCACCTAGATAACGGCATCTCTTGCAAACTGTCTTCATCCGCGTAAGCTTTAAGCTTGGCGGATTTTTTTGTGACCATCCAACGTTCTAAAAATATTACACGACCAAGGTAGACATCAAACAAACCCCTCACCACGTTTAACGGTTTAAAACAATCTAAACCATATTTTCTTAAGACTATCTTTATGGTCGAAATCAGCTTAGTAATGCAATATCACCTAACAGCAGTCGTGACACATACTTAGAGCATCTGATGAAATCTCCCTTACCCCCTTGCTCCCCTTCTCCCTTTCTAAAACGCAACATCACATATCAATAAGTCTGTACTAAACCTGCTACAAACCTTAGCAAGCTCATTTTCGTCGCATCCCCACGGTCAGGCAGGTAACCAACGCGTATACTGGCAACTATTGTGGATGTTACAGCAACAACACTTGACAAACTTGACTTTTCTAGGGTTTTAGCTGCCCTAGCTGAACGCGCCAACACAAGTCTGGGGCGTGAACGTGCATTGGCACTACGCCCCACTGCTGACCGCGACTGGATTCACCTGCAGTGGCAACGCACTGAAGAAGCACTTACGGGTACACCCCTTTCACTTGGCGGCGTGAACGACATTCGCCCGCTCCTCACCCGTATTGAAGATGGTGACTTACTCGACGGCAAAGAATTACTCGAGATTGCCTACACCATGGATGCTTCTGGCACTATTAAACGGGCCATTCTGGCATCTGAACGGCTTCTACTTAGCGAGATGGCTGAACAACTTGGCAGTTTTGATGGGGCACTGCGGATTGTCCGCGAACAACTTGACCCACAAGGCAATGTGCGCGACAACGCCACGCCTAAATTGCGCGATATTCGCCGCCGTTTGCATCCCTTACGCGGACGCATTCGTGAGCAACTGCAAAAGTTGCTCGAGCGCCACAGTGACGCCGTGCAAGACGCCATCATCACCTTGCGGCGCGACCGTTATGTGATTCCTATTCGGGCGAACGCCCAACACCGCGTACCGGGTATTGTGCTAGACAGTTCGGACTCCGGTGCCACTGTTTTTATTGAGCCTCAGGCTGTTGTGCCTTTAAATAATGAGCTAGCATTGCTCGAGTTTGAAGAGCGCGACGAGGTGCGGCGTATTCTTATTAGTCTCGGGCAACGCTTAGCGTACGAACCAGGGCTTGCTACCAGCCTCGAGACTCTAGCTGAACTTGATGTCATCGCCGCCAGTGCCCGCCTCGCTAAAACTTGGCAACTTAACTTACCAACATTTAATGATGAAAGTAGCGTCACCCTAGAAGGTGCACGCCACCCTTTGATTGAAGGCTGTGTACCCAACAGTTTAGGACTTAGTCAAGACGCCCGCCTGCTCATTTTGAGCGGTCCCAACGCAGGGGGTAAAACCGTCCTCCTCAAAACCTTAGGGCTTGCCTTGCTCATGGGCTATAGCGGGTTGTTTGTAGCTGCAAGTGAGCCGTCGCTGCCTCAGGTAGATGCGCTCCTTACCGACATTGGCGACGAGCAAAGCATTGAGGCAAGTCTGAGTACCTATGCTGGGCACCTCACCAACTTGCGGGCCGTGCTCGAGGTTGCCAGTCGCAACGTGGTTGTACTTATTGATGAACTTGGTTCCGGCACCGACCCCACCGAGGGTGCAGCACTCTCTCAAGCGATTTTAGAAGCACTACTGGACAAAGGCGCACTTGGGTTGATTACAACACACCTTGCACCACTTAAAGCGTTTGCGTCAGATACCGAGGGCGTCCAAAACGCAGCCATGCGCTTTGACGTTGAGCAGTTACGCCCCAAATACGAACTGCTAATGGGGCAACCAGGGCGCTCTTACGCGCTAGCTATCGCAGAGCGTTTGGGGTTATCTGAGGCTATTTTGAGGCGCTCCGAAACGCTCTTAAGTAGTGAAGCAAGTGACCTTGAAGGCTTGCTCGAGAGCCTAGAAGCTGACAAAGAACAGCTCGAGCAAAACATCGCCAGCGCCAACAACGCCCGCGACCAAGCTGTCCGCGAAGCTGAGTTACTGCGAACGCAAATCAACACGCTACGAACCAAAGAACAAGATGTTATTGCTGCCGCTGCTGAACGCGCGGACGCCATGTTGCAAGACACCTTGCGGCAAGCCAAAGAACTTAAAAAAGTTGCGACAACCGACAAAGACCAACGCGGTAAAGCCCTCGAGGATATTCAAAACCTCCGCAAAAACGCCCAAAAAACTGCTCAAAAATCATCCCGTAAATCCTCGCAACAATCATCGCGTAAAAGCTCAGGGGGAGGCCGTCAAGCTAGCAAAGCCAAAGTTCAGGTGGGCACAACCGTCTATGTTGAAGCTTACGACGCGTCCGGTCCTGTCGTTGAAATGCGTGGTGAGGATGTTGTTGTGCAATTAGGACTCCTCAAAGTCACCGTGTCTAAAACAGAGGTCAAACCCAAACAACCCAAGCAAACCCAACCCGACTACGGTTTTGCTGCACCTAGTTTGGGTCAGTTTGAGCGCGAGCTTAACATTCGCGGTGAACGAGTTGAGCAGGGGCTCGAGAAAGTTCGTGATTTCCTACTTGAAGCGCGCTCCCTTAAAGTTACCCCTGTGCGCATCCTACACGGCAAGGGCACCGGCACCTTACGCGACGCCGTGCGCAACTACCTCAAAAGCGACAGCGCCGTAACCCGCTTTGAAGACGCCATCCCGTATGAAGGTGGGCACGGGGTTACAGTCGCTCATTTGCGTATTTAGTTCAGGCTGATGGCGTCACATCAATCTGGTGTTGATGCTGGCTTAGCGTCATCCAGCTTAGTTGATGCTTCACGTGTATCTACTGGCAAGTTGTCCGGGTGCGCTCGCGCTGCCCAGGCAACTTGCCGCCATAAGCCGCGCACCGCAGCCAGGTCGCGCTCAGTCATCGTTGAGCTGTTAAATGCACTGTCAAACACGCGCCGCAACAGGGTTATGGCACTGGCCTCACGTTGAACATCGGTATAGCCAATGAGGTGTAACACGTCTTGTAACTGGCTGTACATGCTTTCCATATCGGCTCGAGGTAGTTGTGGGGTTGACGTATCCATATTTTGGGATGATATTTTATCAGCGCTTCTTACAAACCACTCGTACGCAATCACATGCACGGCCTGCGCCAAATTGAGTGATGCATACTCACCTGTTGGAATCGTTATATAAGCTTGGCAGTGCTGCAAATCTTCGTTGGATAAACCAAAGTCTTCAGGACCAAAGACTAGCGCCGTCTCTTGCTGTGGAAAGGCTTCAGTTGCTTCTCTAGGTGTGTAGACAGGGTCTTCAGCAACCCTCGAGCGCGCAGTTGTGCCCAGTGCTAACGTGCAGGTTGCCAGTGCCTCTGGCAAGTTGTCACATATAACGGCATCATCCAGCACATCTGCAGCATGAGAGGCAAGGGCGTACGCGTTGGCATCTAATTTGCAACGCGGCGCAACAAGATATAACTCTTCAAAATCAAAATTTTTCAGGCCCCGTGCTGCCGCACCAATATTGGCTGACTTTTTAGGGCGTACGAGTACAAAACGCGTCGTCACGAACTGAAGTATATCAGCCGCTTAGGTTGTCGTGGAAATTGTTGTGATAGAGGTTGGGTTTAAATAGTAGCTGTACGAGATGCTGTACTCAAAGAAGGTAGGCACATCAACTTATAGGCACATCAACTTAGCGAGCTACCTCATGCACACGAACAGAGTACGTCTCTAATACCAACTCCATCTGAACGAGGTTTGGAGCGCAACCTTGTCAGTACACACTTTGAAGCATCTTAAAAAGGTGTTGTATGCAAAGATAGAAGAGTTACAACATAAACCCAACCCTTAGCAGGATGATGTTAACTCAGCATGATGTTAGGTCTAGGTTGGTCGTGCTAGGCTTAACTTATGCTCGGTAATATTTTTAGAAAAGAGCCGAACAACCCTAAGGTGCCGCCTGGTCAAAGTGTGACGGACCGCTTTCCAGTACTCACCTACGGTCCCACGCCACGGCTCGAGTCCAGCGAAGTTAGCCTCACCATCTCGGGGCTAGCTCAAGCTCAAACCTTTAGTTGGGA
>JBCCBI010000301.1:0-6880 GCA_039034155.1 Deinococcota bacterium
CGTTCAACTAGACGCCCCTGAATTAACCAGCCAGTATATTTTGGATGCTTTAGAGTAGTGGCCATATTTGTGTAGTTGAGTAAGTTTGAAGTATTCCTAACGACTCGCCAAAAACGCCCGCAACCGTGCTGCTAACTGCGGTAACTCAATCAAAAACGCATCGTGACCGTGCGGGCTGTGAATGCGCACGTAGCTCGAGTTAGCCAGACCTTCAGCTAACCCGAGCCACTCTTTTTACGAATGAACAGATGTTCACATCTAACGTGGCCGGTACGCACTCAAAAGTGTCATCACGCCTTTTTGAGCCCAACGTTCAGGGTCGGCAAACGGGGTTGCGGTTAGGCCGAGTTGGGCAGAAATAAACCTAAAGCCCTCCCACATGCCTAGAAGTTGCTCAGCTAATTCTGCTGCTGACAACGAGGTTTCTAGATATTTTTTGCTCATGCCCACAGCAATGATTGCAGCAAGTTCTTTAATGGTAGCGGCATAGGCTGTTTCAAAAAAAATTTTAGCTGTATCAGGTTGTAAACGCGCTTCTTCAAACATCACTTGCGCAAACTGAATCATCTGTTGTTGGTTGAGGTAGGTTAGCAAGTTGCTACCGTAACCAACGAGCGCTTTTTCAAAGTCCAGCGCTGTTTGAATCTCAATGTCAACATTCAGATCAAAGGTTGCTACTTCTGCTTGCAAGACAGCCTCGAGCAGTGCGTCCATACCTGCAAAATGTTTGTAAAACGTGCTTTTTGAGACTGCGGCAGCTTTCGCCATGTGGTCTGTCGAGATAGTCCTAAAGCCATCGGTAAAAAAAAGGTTGCGAGCAGTTTGGATAATGCGTTGTCTAGCGTCGGTGCGTTCCATAGTTGTACTTCCCACTGTAACAAGTCACGTGAGATAGAAACACTAACTACACAGCTTACAAGCTACTCAGTTTATTCTTGAGTACGATACTGTACTGTATCAATCGTTTGACATGTTTTATTGGCTTTAGCACCCTTAAAACTTTTCCAAAAAACACCTGCGCTGAAGGAGAAGCTAGCTTGAAAAACACCAAAAGAGTTCGTGTTGAAGGTCGTTCTAAAGTCACAGGTAAGAGAATTTATGTTGATGACTTGCGCCCCGAAGATACAGGGTTTGACTTTGATATTGCCGTTCCCGTAACTAGCCGTTGTGCCGTTGGCAAGATTAGTGCCATTGATACTAGTGCGGCTACGCACGTACCTGGGGTCAAGTTCATTATGACCTATCAGAACGCCCCTAAGCTAAAAAAAGTGGGTCCGCTTATCAGTATGGTTGAGGTAGGCGGGTTGCTACCCTTACAAGATAACCGCATCCACTATTTTGGACAGTGTGTGGCTGTGGTTGTTGCAGATAACTTGCTTGCTGCACAGGAAGCCGCGCGTCTGGTGAAAGTTAGCTACACAGACACGCAAACGCCCATTGTGACGTTGGCGCAAGCCCAAAGCAGGCTCCGCAAGGTTAAACGTGCAGGTATTGCCCTTGGCAAACTCACCAAAGGTGACGCCAAGCGCGAGTATGAAGCTGCGGCCGTTCAACTTGATGAAACCTATCACTGTGCGCCTCATCATCACAATGCTATTGAGATAGGCACGGCTATCGCCAACTGGGATGACGATGGCGGCGTAACTGTTTATGCCGCAACTCAGTGGCATCACTTAGAAAGTTTGGGCATTGCTCAAGCGTTTGGGCTTGGTTTTAATCAGCAACTGTTCGACTTTGCCATCCGCATGCTGGTGGGGCGCGCCAAAGAAGGTAAGGTGCGCTTAAACAACATGATGTCTGGGGGTGCGTTTGGTCGCAACCTCAATATGATTCACGTGCTGCTAGCAGCCATGGCCGCCAAACAACATGGCAAAGCGGTCAAAATTGTGCTGTCGCGGGCGCAAACCTACACGATGTATGCCTACCGTGGTGAGGTTAATCAACGCTTGCGGGTGGGCGTGGACGCGCAGCAACACCTAAGTGCCATCGTCCAAGAGCCTCAGGTTGCTATTGGTGCAGCGGGCGATTTTGTCGAGCCAGTTGGTGAAGCCCCCATGCAACTGTACGCTCACAAGAGCCATTTTTTACAACACCGCGTTGCTCGGCTTGACCTCAAAGGTACCGGCTGGATGCGTGGTCCTGGTATCTCGAGCGCCATCTTTGCTGTTGAATCAGCGATGGACGAACTTGCTCACAAACAAGGGCTAGACCCGCTCGAGTTTAGGCGCATCAACCACGCCGATGTGAATCCAGAAAATGGCAAGCCTTGGGCCAGTAAGTCGCTGCTTGCCTGCTACGACCAAGGGGCAACTATGATCGGCTGGCAAA
This sequence comes from Deinococcota bacterium, assembly GCA_039034155.1. GTDB lineage: Bacteria > Deinococcota > Deinococci > Deinococcales > Trueperaceae > JBCCBI01. Next base: position 2,329 of record JBCCBI010000301.1, read on the forward strand.
CCCGCCCTCAGGGGGGCAGTTACGACGCCCAGGGACAGCTCATAGGGTACGGGATGGCAACCTCCTTTGATTTGGGCCGCCAGTTTCCAGCCAGTGCTCGGGTCACACTCAACCCAGATGGCACAGCTACGGTGGCTGTGGCCGCTGCAGAAATTGGGCAAGGCATCATGTCAGCACTCACGACCATTGCCGCTGAATCTTTGGGCTTACCTCACAAACGCATAACCCTGCAAACCCAACACACCAAGCTCCCGTATGCAGCAGGTAGCATCGGCTCAACTGGGACATTTAGCAATGGTAGCGCTATTTATGAAGCTGCTCTGGCTATCAAAGCGCGTTTGTTTAAGTGGCTGGTCAAGCAAAAAGATGTGACCTTTTACAAGCACGACCCCAGCACTTTACACATTGACAATGGTGAGGTGGTTGGTGGCGACGGCCAACGTGTACCGCTCGAGACTATCCTGGCGTACTATCCTAAGCCCCTTTCACATCATGCGAAAACAGGGCGTACCTTCGGCATGGGCAGTAAGTTTGCCAAAGCCTCGTTTGGGGCTATTTTTACCGGAGTCGCCGTTGATCCGCTAACTATGGTGATGAAAGTTAAACGCATGGTCGGTGCGTTTGCTTGCGGGCGCATTATTGAACCGCTGCCAGCTTGCAATCAGATTCTAGGCGGCATGGTGTGGGGCATGGGCCAAGCCTTATTTGAAGAAACGCGACTTGACCCCAACGAAGGCAGTTGGGTCAATGACAGCTTAGCTGAAGCACTTGTGTCAACCAATGCAGACACCCCCGAAATGGACATGGTGTTTGTTGAAGAAGATGACACTGTTGCCCATCCACTAGGCATGAAAGGCCTAGCTGAGGTTGGCTTGGTTGGACCCGCTCCAGCGATTGCCAATGCCTTTTACGACGCCACTGGTAAGCGTTTGCGCAAGCTGCCCCTACTGCTTGAAGACCGACTTACCACCCCAAGTGACCGTAAGGATAGCTTGGCGTCTGCAGTAGCAGCAGAGTTTGCAAGGTTACCCGTACCCACACCAGTGGAGGTTGTTTAGATGAAAAAGACATTCGTCATTAATCAGACAGAGCACACGCTCGAGCTTGACCCCCGTATGACCCTACTTGACTTACTACGCGAAGACCTCAACCTCATAGGTACCCGCAAAGGCTGCGATTTTGGTCACTGCGGCGCGTGTACAGTCCACATTGACGGCAAACGAGTCTTGTCCTGCTTAAAACTTGCTGCCACGGTGGATGGTGAGGTGACGACTATTGAGGGCATTTCCCAAGACAGTCACCTTCACCCCATGCAAGAAGCATTTTTAGTCCACGACGGTTATCAATGCGGCTACTGTACGTCAGGGCAAATTATGAGCGCTATTGCTTGTGTCAACGAAGGTAAGGCAACTACTCGAGAGGACATCAAAGAAGCCATGAGCGGTAATTTGTGCCGCTGCTCTGCGTATACGAACATCGTTGCGGCCATTGAAAGCTACTGCAACAATCACACCGATAAGCAGGTAGCTGAACAGGTGGCATCGTGAAACCCTTTGTGCTCGAGCAAGCTAGCAGTGTCACAGATGCAGTAAGTCAAGTTGGTGAGGCTGCAACACGTTCACAAACAACCGTTTACTGTGCAGGCGGCACCACCATGATTGACCTCATGAAACTAGGTATAGCCGAACCTAACACAGTCATTGACCTCTTAGCACTCAAACCCGAACTCGATCAAATTCGCATGACAGACGCAGGGCTTGAAATTGACGCGCTAGCAACCATGGCCGAGGTGGCAGCTCACCCACTTATTAACACACATTTTCAGGCGGTTGCTGACAGCCTCAACTTGGCAGCTAGCGCCCAAATTCGCAACGCAGCCACCGTCGGCGGCAACTTGCTACAGCGCACCCGTTGCGCCTACTTTCGTGACGGGCATGAAAGCTGCAACAAACGCAAACCCGGCTCAGGTTGTGCAGCTCAGCAAGGTGACAGTCGCGGACTCGCGATTCTGGGTACAAGCAAAGCCTGCATTGCCAACTACCCGGGTGATTTCGCCGTGGCACTTGTTAGCTTGGATGCCTCGGTTAAGTTACAGCACCCCAATGGGACAACGCGCCAACTCAACGTCAGTAACCTGCACCGCTTGCCCGAAGACCAGCCCGATCAAGAAACAAACCTGGCACCCGGTGAACTGATTACCTCAATTTTAATTCCCGACATGCCTTGGCAAGCATCTCGTTACGTTAAAGTACGCGACCGTACGTCGTATGCGTTTGCACTAGCGTCGGTAGCAGTAGCCCTCAACCTAGATGCTCGAGGTCATATTCAAGACGTGCGCCTTGCGCTTGGCGGTCTGGCCAGCAAACCCTGGCACTGCCACAACGCTGAGGAGTATCTCAAAGGTAAAGCCCTCAATGACGTTAATGTTTTAGAAGCAGCTCAACTGTGCTTTCATGGCGCTAAGGTAGACGAGCACCGCGCGTTTAAGCTCGAGCTAGGTCAACGCACCGTCATCCGCGGACTGGTTGAAGCATATCGGCACGCACAAGCAGCCTAACTATTCCATCAACGCTTACCGACAACACGAACCTCGCAATACAAACCTCGCAATACAAACCTCGCAATACAAACATCACAATACAAACATCACAATACAAACCAACGCGTTCATGACATCACAAAATGAGGATACAGTGGCTGAACAGCAGCAACTTTTGCAAGCTATTGAAGACAGACAACTCGCGGGCAACGCGTTTGCGTTAGCAACGGTTGTTCACGTTAAAGGCTCTGCATACAGACGTGAAGGCACCAAAATGCTGGTTGATTACAGTGGGCAGCAGGTTTGCACCATTTCTGGGGGCTGCCTCGAGCAGGCTATTGGCAACTTAGCTCAAACCGTTATCCAAACAGGACGCGCCAGCCTTCACCAGTTTGACCTTGATGAAGATGTCGTGTGGGGTCTTGGGCTAGGCTGCGGCGGTAGCATCAAGGTATTGCTTGAACCCTTTGACCAGAGTAATGCGTTTACGGCTTGGCTGGCGGCAGTTAAGACAAATCAGCCTGCGGTATTAGTTACCGCCCTCGACGGTGAACTTATGGGTCACACCGCACGCATGTTTGTGAACGCCCAAGGTGAAACACAGGGCACGTTAGGCGCTGACACCCTCGACCGTCACTTTGCCCAGCTTTCGGTCAGCAAACTACAAGACCTTTATCCACGTTCAGAGCGCTATCTCCTCACAACATCCCAAGGTGATACGCGTCCGTTTTTTGTTGATGTGACTAGCCCCCTGCCCGAACTTGTTATTTTTGGCGCAGGTCATGACGCCCTGCCGCTAGCTAACCTAGCGCACAGCTTGGGGTATCAGGTAACCGTTGTTGATGCTCGGCACGCGTTTGTGACTGAGGAACGCTTTCCACACGCTAAGCTTATTCGCAGTCACCCCTCGGGATTTGCTGGCCAAGTTAGTTTGGGTCAACGCAGTTACGCCGTTATTATGAACCATCATCTCGAGCGGGACAAAGCCTGCTTAGCGTTCGCATTAGACAGTTGTGCGCCCTACGTGGGCGTGTTGGGGCCAAGAACACGTTATCAACACATCTTGCAGGACCTAACTCACGAGGGCATACACGTCACATCACCTCAAACGCAGCGCGTCCACACCCCGATTGGACTCGATGTTGGCGCGGACAGCGCAGCTGAGATTGCCGTAAGTATTATGTCTGAACTTTTAGCCGTGCGCGGCGGGTTCAAAGCCGGCTTTCTAACTAACCGTGAAGGACGTATCCATGAACCTGTCTAGAGCTTTATAGACATGGAGCTTTATAAACATGGAACTTTATAGACATGCTGTGATGCGGGTTTAACGTCATGACACGTATCGCAGCAATTATTCTTGCAGCCGGTGAAAGTCGGCGCATGGGCAGCCCCAAACTTGTAATTGAATTTGCAGGGCAGACCCTGCTAGCAAGGGCTATTAGTAACGCTCAGGGGTTTGCTGATGAGATTCTTGTTGTTGTGGGTGCCTACGCTGAACTGTACCGTAGGGAAGCAAGCCAATACAACATTACCGTCATTGATAATGCCAACTGGCACGCAGGTATGGGAGCAACCCTCAAAACTGGCATTGCAGCCCTTGCTGATGATATTGATGCTGCCATACTGATGCTACCCGACCAGCCCTTTGTCCCGGTGGGACATTTCCAAGCGTTGTTAGCTATGCAACCGTACTCAAATCTAGTTTTTTCACGTTATGACGACGGTAACCTCGGCGTACCCGCTCTAGTGCGTAGACGACACTTTCAAGACGCCCTTAAATTACCCGATCAGTCTGGTGCTAAAGCACTTATCAAAGATACTGATCATGTCTCAACTGTCACCTTGAAAGCATCTTTTGCCAGGGACATAGACACACCTCAGGATGTTCAAGCTTGGTTAATGTCATCGGATTATGAATGATTAGATGGTACTTGCTTAGGACTTACGCTTCTAAGCAGAAAGTAGAGCAGGAATATGGGGATTCTGCAACTCTGCTCTAAGGAAATCGTAGAG
>JBCCBI010000302.1:0-6879 GCA_039034155.1 Deinococcota bacterium
GAAAAAGGTTAAATTAACATAGTAGTGTTTTTTCTTTAAAATTGACCAACTATTGATGGCAAACACCAACAAAAAAATAAGTAATGCAATACCCAAACTAAGACGGCCCCGTATAAAGTGGTTGATGGCAAATGGCATCATCAGGCTGTACGACACAACAGTGAGCCGTAAAAAAGATTGGTGTAAAAATTCGGATTGTGAACTCATATTTTGCATGTATTTGGAAGATATTTGAGTTGTGTCTGACATGCTCTGTCCTCAGTATAGTTTCGCCATCTCATCAACTGAACACACGCATTCGCTGAATACACTGGGCTCATAGCGTTTGCACAGTGATTAATTAGGGATATTTTGTTGTATCTAGCGCAACTGATGCGTTGATGGTGCCCTTGTTAATTCACGTGTATTGGCTCACATGAAGTGACACTTTACTTCAACTTCACGATTCACAGCATACCCCTGTTGATATTTGAATGAAAATGACTTGTACAACTTCCAATTAGTTCTAGATGATAGCTATCAGGTTATAACGCATAGTCAACAAGCAGCAACTTCGAGATAAGCGTATTGGGCTTAGCTACTCCAAAACGTTCAATCTGCTGACACAAGCTCGCTTAACATCACATCTGCGTAAGAAGGCGTTAAACTAGTTGTATGACGCTTAGCGTTGCCATTATCGGCGGAGGGTTTTACGGCTGTAGTATCGCCTGCCACCTAGCACAGCAAGGTGCCAGTGTGCATGTTTATGAGCAGGCACCAGAGCTACTCATGCGGGCATCTTATAGCAATCAAGCGCGCTTACACGGCGGCTACCACTATCCGCGCAGTTTTAGCACGGCCTACCGCAGCCGCTATCACTTTGACCGCTTCCAGCATGACTTTGCCGCTGCCGTCCACAGCTCTTTTACGAAATTGTACGCTATTGCCAGTGTGAATTCTAAAGTGACAGCGCGGCAATTTGAACGCTTTTGTGAGCAGATTCAAGCTCCACTTAAGATGGCTCGCCCAGCTTATCAAAAGCTGTTTTCTAAACGCCTCATTGATAACGTCTATGAAGTGCAAGAATATGCGTTTGATGCTGCTAAGTTGCGCACGCTACTCACCTCACGCTTGGCTGAGCAGGGTGTGCAGGTTGTTCTCGAGACCACCGTCACGGCTGTTAACACCAAACCGGAACACGTTAACCTTCAACTTGCATCTTCTCGAGGTGAACTAGATACCCGCGCTGATGTCGTCATCAACTGCACCTACGCGGGGCTTAACAGCATCCCAGGGCTGTTCCAGAGCCGTCAAAAACTTAAACATGAACTTACTGAACTTGCCCTCGTTGAACTCCCTGAAACCCTCAAGAATCTATCGGTGACCGTTATGGATGGGCCCTTTTTCTCGTTTATGCCTTTTCCAGATAGAAACCTAAACACCCTTACCCACGTGCGTTACACACCACATACCAACGTCAGCGAGCAATCTGACCAAGCGCCCCCTAATCCTTACACGCTGTTCGACGGCCTCAATGTTGCCAGTAACGCCACCTACATGCTCCACGACGTTGCCCGTTTTATGCCAGACATTGCCAAGGCCAGCTACAAAGATTCATTGTTTGAAATTAAAACTGTACTGCAAAAAAATGAAGGTGATGACGGCCGGCCCATTTTGTTTGAGGTTGACCCCGCCTCGCCTAGGGTGCTGTCTATTTTGGGGTCTAAACTAGATAATATTTATGACGCACACGCAGCCATTGATGCTCACTTGGCAGTCCACAAACTCGAGCAAGCCCTCACTACCAAAAGAAATATGAGTACATCCTCTACTTCTCAAACACCCCATCCTGCCAGCTCATCTGAGGAGGTCGTTCATGGCAACCTCTAACGCTAACTCTGCATCTGTACCCTCAAGTTCAACTGAGTCAGCACCAATTCAATCAGAATCCACCGTTACTCAAACGACGCCCATGACGGCAAGCATCCCAGGCACTCGCGTTCCAGATATGGCAGCCACATCTGCTGAGGCCTCACCGAAGTCCAGCTTGTTAGTGTCTGTGGTGAGTGCTGTTTACAACGCAGAAACTTGGCTCGAGACCTACTTGCGAGACGTTCATGCAAGTTTGACGGCCCGCTTTAAAGATTTTGAGATAGTCATTGTCGATAATGGCTCGAGCGACAGCACCGTCGCCGTCGTTGAACGCTTGCAGGATGAACTTAGCAACATTCAACTCTACTGCCTCATCCGTCACCTCAATCAAGAGAGTGCGTTTGTAGTTGGTTTGGAACAAGCCATTGGCGATGTCGTCATCACCCTAGACGCCAACTACGACCCACCGGCTGCGCTCCACACCATGATTGACCACTATTATAATGACGGCGTCGATGTTGTCTACGGCATTCGCGCGCGCCAAAATGACCCGGTCCCCAAAAGCATTTACTACCGGCTAGCGCGGCTTTTTTACAAACTCTATTCAACGGTCACCAAAAACGAGTTACCCGTTTTAGCGTCCATGTTCCGGCTCATGTCGCGGCGGGCGCTCAACTCTTTTTTAGACAACCGCGAGCGCTACAGCCTGTTCCGAGTTATGAGCGCGTTTGCGGGTCTGCCCTACAGCGAGCTAAGTTACCAAGGCATCAACCGCAGTGGCAATCCTATCGACCGAAGTTATGTCTCAGCAAGCTACCGTGCGGTGCGCATGTTACTTCTTTCTTCGCACGAACCGCTGAGGTTTTTGACTGTGCTAGCTGTAGGTGGGGCGCTCCTCAATGTGATTTATAGCCTTTATGTGCTAGCCGTGAACATCTTTAAGGCAGATGTGGCTGAGGGATGGACCTCACTATCTCTACAAAGTTCGTTTATGTTTTTTTTGCTATTCCTCATTTTAGGCGTTTTATCAGAGTACATTGGCAGGTTATTTATTCATAACCAGAACCGCCCGTTTTACTTGATTGCGCGGGAAAAACGTAGTTTAGTGTTGTCGCGTAAAGACGAGCTAAACATTACCGTCAATGAGGATGAGAGCAGCTAGCTTCTGCACTGCAGAAAGAACATCAATTACATCATGTCAATCAGGATATTGTAAAAGTGGTTTAGAGTATGCATACTCAACTTGAGTCCCAGCTTATATTTTCACTAGGATGACTCTAGCTTGTCACTGACACAAAATTATTAACTCAATTACGTTCAAAATTATCCCAGTTTATCGCCGAGCTGCTGTAAGCTACAGATACTATGGACGCAACATCCTCTTTTGAACCTAAACCCATGACTATGAACACAGCAGCAGGCTGGCGCTGGGTCATGTCGTGGCAATTGGTGTTAGCTGCATGCGCACCAGCAGTCCTTATCTCCACCTATGTATTTTTGTGGTTGCGTGACCGTTCACCTGCCTATAGTGATTTAACGGCTGGCTATTTGATCTTCCAAGACGGCAGTAAAACGGCTGACTTTGGCTTTGTCTTGAGCCTCATTGTGAGTTTTAGTGTGGTGTTACTACTTCTGAGCACGGTGGCATCCTTACTTCAGTGGCGACATGGCAAAGATGTCTTGGCACCATTTTTAGGCTTTTTAGTCATTGCCAGCTTGCCACTAGTTGCAACCTTTGCACAGCTTTTTTTAGGGGACTTGCTCGCGTTTAGCCCGTTTAACTACGCTGTTATCTTTACCGGGCTAGTGGTTGGGTTTAGCGTACTAAGCCTTCGCAAACCGCTGGATGCGGCGCGCTACCGTGAACTGGTGGGCATGAGCGCGCTCACCAGTGTGTTGAGCGGGTTTACGGGCATCGCTATTATTTTGCTGATTAACCGCATCAACCCGAACCACCCGTGGGTCACGGCAGATGCCGCCCACAACGTGGCCACCTACGCCATTACCTTGGTGATTCTGGCACTCGTTGCTTGCTGGCTAGGATTAGGACAACAGCGCTGGCGTTTGGAAACGCGTATTCATGCCATTTTGGTGGCGGTTCAAGCCAGCTTACCGTTACTGTTTGTGGTGCTCATTCCCACGCCGTGGGAACTAAATGGGGAACGCTGGTTTGGTTATCAGACAACGTTGGCATTACCCATCTTCATCACGCTACTTATTTCTGCGGCGTATACCGAATTAGCCTTTCGAGTAGGGCGCAACGCCAAGCACTTAGGTGACACAAGTTTCAAACCAGGTGATAGTTTGAGCATGTTGGCGACGGGGTCGATTCTTATTCTCATGAAGTTCTCGAGCATCGCCCTACCCTACGTCACTGGCGACGACTACCACTTTGGTGAAAACTTACTGCCATGGTGGACCCTACAAGATGCTGGTGCGGTGCCGTTTGTAGACTACGTTCCTGCGCACGGGCTTATGAACTACTTGCCGGGACTATTTGCCAACCTCTTTTTTGATGGCACTGCGGGCACCTACAACGCAGCCATGGTCCTCGCAGCCGCCTGCTTTTTGCTAGTTGCCTACGTGCTGTTAGCGAGGGCTATTGGGATTTTACCGGCGTTTATGGCGCTGCTTTTAATGCCACTCGACATTGAAATTCGCCGCACCGTGCAATTTGCGTTTACGGCGACCTTGTGCTTACTCAGTGAGCGCTGGTTGCGCCGCCGCCCTAGTTTGTGGCTAGTGCTGTGGGGTACGGGCGGGCTAATGTTGTTTTTGTTTGTGTCCGGTCAAGGGGCGCTGCTTATTTTGGCAACACTGCCGCTGGCGTTGTGGATGTTTTACCGAGCACTTCGCCAAGAGCCAAAAAAACTTGGTTATGCTGTTTTAGGCGTGGTGGTGGTTGGCGCAGGCTTGCTCCTCACCACCGATTTACTGGCGATGATTTGGGGAGCACTGCGATATGGGCTCGAGAACTCCGCCGTCTATGAAGCCGCCTACGCCGTGCCGTGGGCAGACCGCTTTAACGACACCCGTCCCCTCAACCGCTGGCTGTGGGAAGTTTTGCGGATTTCGTGGTTGTTTGTGGCGGCGCTAGCTGTAGTTATCACGGTACGAACTCTGACCAGTAGAGCTGAAACTGCCACCAAGGCATCACCTCAGCTTGATAATTCTGATATGCAAGACACTGACATTGACGCCATCAACCAAAGCACGTCAGTATCACGTCAATCTCAACTTGCTGATAAACGCGCGGCCTTACTCTTTGTGAGCATCCCGATTGCGCTGCTATTACTCTTGCTGATTCCTTACGCGCTGGGGCGGATTGATAGAGGCTTGTCTCGAGCTGGCATCATCAGTGCGTGGAGTATGAGCACGTTGTTACCGCTTTTGCTAATGCGCGCATTTCCCAAGCACTTACCAACTATTTTGCTGGTTACTACGCTCACAGGTGGGCTGCTCATTCAAAGCAACTTAGGCGTGGCCACTCGCCCGGCGCGCCTTCTGCGGATTGCCTCGTATGCCATCGATACAGCAGAGGTTACTCTCACCGACGCCAGCAAGTTAGGCCTGCCCCGCCTAGGTACGGTGATTATGGCGGAACGCGACCTCGCCCGCTTGCAAAACGTCCACGCTACCCTGTCGCAGGTGGTACGCCCCGGCGAAACCTACCTCGACCTAAGTAACCGCAACGCGCACTATTTTTACTTTGGAATGCTGCCGCCCATTGAGTCTGGGGCCATCTACAACTTGCCGAACAGTGAGCAGCAAGCTCGAGCCGTTACCGACCTTGTAGAAAATCCGCCGCCAATTGTGCTGGCTCAAGCCCGCAACATCTCTCACGATGGTGGCAGCAACGCCCTGCGTGGCCATCTCATCTATCGTTTTGTGCTGGAAAACTACCAGCCGATGCAACTGGGGCAGCAAGTTTATATGGTGCGCCCGGACCGCTACGCGCTACTTGAGAAATACCGCAGCGCAGGTGCAAGTAACCTCGAGCTAGCAAATTACAACGCTACTACTAGTGAGGATGACGAAGAAGGCATCAGTTGGAAAAACGGCGTTCGCTTGGCAGATGACCCGGAAGCTAGTCCCGCCGTGAAACTTACAAATGATGTGCTGACGGTGGCACCGGGGGATGTACTAACCTTTGCATCTGGTGAACGTACTGTTAGTCGCGTTGAGCAGCAGACAGTTTGGCTAGAAGGTGGGCCGCTCGAGCCAACTCGAGACGGTCATCCTAATGACATTACCGCCCAACTCCAAGAAGCCTCAAATGACACCAACTTGGCACTCCTCGACAGCATCTTTAGGCAAAGTGACCTGCGGCAACTCCCCGTTGCCTGGGCAGATTCTTACGAAAGTTTACAAACTGAACTTGTTCCCGTGCTGGACCTAGAAGCTGAGGCCATTGTGCAATTACGTCCCGACACCAGCTTTTTGGCCCCTAACCTGTACCTTACTGAAGGTAGCGACCCTGGCGTAACCTACTACTTTCCTGCCCAAGATTTAGCCGCCAGAGATGCTGGCATTTTAAGCTTTACGTTTAATTGCTGGGCAGATCATGCGGTGGCACCACAGCTCGAGGTTTTCTTTAGTGGCGACGACATGCCCGACCCCAGACCACAAATGCGCATTGTGACGGTTCCACGCAACGGCACCATGCTCATTCCGCTGGACGCCTACCCGCGCTGGCTTGTACTTAAGCACGCCAAACAAATTCGCTTTGACCTGTCGAGTCAAACGGTTGGCACACCCCTATGTGACGGCTTTGAGATTTCTAATGTGCAGCTCTACCAGCGGCGCAGTGTGGCGGAGTTAGAGGCGTTGCGTGCACCGCTAGCTGAGGCGGGTCAGGTGAGCGTGCTGCCTTAAACTATAGCCGTTAAATGAGGGGTTGCAGCAACATCAACATTGCAACCCCCTAAGTGTAATAAAATCAGAAAATACTTTTCTTGATTACACTTTATACCTACAAGCTTTAAAACACTCAGGTCAAGTACCCAAAATCACTCAACTACTTCCAAC
>JBCCBI010000303.1:0-6873 GCA_039034155.1 Deinococcota bacterium
TGACTTTAAGCTAGCGAAAAGACGAGATTTCAGGTTAACTTTGGGTATTAGTTAACAGTAAACACACAGTATCTAAAAGTTAGCTCTGTACTGTGAAACCACATGCCGATCAGTTGGTGGATAGGCAGCAAATACAAAGATGAAGTACGCGTTTAGGAAACTCAATGTTTAATATATTCAAGATAACTCAACTTGACGTACCCAGGTTGTACAAGCGGTGCGCCTAGTGCACGACATGTTACAGGTGATGTGGCACAGTCCTCAGGCGGGTCTGTGTATTCTTGACCAGAACAGACGGTTTGTAACGGCAAATCCTACCTTGTGTGCGTGGCTCGAGACACCGCTCGAGCACTTACAAGAGCAAGATTTCCTGACCTTTCTTGAGCTGGGTGATGATTACAAACAGGTTTTGGCAGACATGTATCAAGATATGCTGCAAGCTGACGGCGAGACGAGGCCGACTGTCCTGACCCTGCGAGGTGCACACGAAAACATAGCCACTGTATGGGTTCAAGGCGATCTTTTTGACACCGAGCAAGGTGAACGCCACTGTGCCATCTGGCTGCACAAAGTGGACACGTTTGTTGGTCAAGAAGAAATTCACTACCGATCACTTATTGAACACCAAAGCCAATTTTTAGTTACGCGCTGGCGGCCTCGGGATTTGGTGTTTACCTTTGTAAACGACGCCTATGCTGCGTTTTACGGTAGTACCCGGGCGGACTGCGTAGGGCAGTCGATGCTGACGTTTATTGTGCCCGAAGCACAAGATATATTTTTGAACAAAGTAGCTAAGGCGATCCAACATACCGAAATGTTCACCGCAGAAGAATACGTACGCAGTGATGCTGGTAGTTGGCACTGGTTGCGCTGGATTAACGAGCCTATTGTAGATGCTCAAGGGCAGATTCAGTTTTTTCAGGGCATGGGGGTTGATGTCACTGAGCAAGTACTGCGCGAACATGCGCTCGAGCTTAGTGATACGCGTTACCGTGAAATCAGTGAGATTAGCGCTGAAAGTCTTTTTTCATACTTTTATGGACCGCCTTCAGAGCGGCGTGACTTAAATCAGCGTGATCCAAAGCAACAAACATTAATGCCTAACTATCAAGATATTACTACTCCAGACACAACTTGGATATGGGAGCGAGACTGGGAGCCAGAAGCCTCTACCAAGCGTTTAACAGGGTACTCACTGGCTGAAATGGACGCGCTGGGTGGCTGGCCAGTATTGGTTCATCCAGATGACCTCGGGCAATTTAATAGCAGCCGGAGCAACCTAGTAGCTGGCGAACGGCGTGAGACTGAATACCGCCTTATTACGAAAACAGGTCAGGTGATTTGGATTGAGAGTCGGCTTCACATAACAGCAGCAAGTGACCGTCCGGGATTGCGCGTGTATGGTAGTGACCGAGATATTACTGATTACAAACAGATAGAACTTGCCTTGCGCCAAGCTGTGGCTGAGCAAGACGTTATGCTCAAAGAAATCCACCACCGTGTTAACAACAACATGCAAGTTGTGTCGTCGCTACTGGCCCTGCAGAGTCGTACTGTAGCTGAACCCCAAGTTCAAGCAACGCTGGCTGAAAGTCGCGCTCGGATTATGGCAATGGCAGACGTACATAAAGCAATTTATGAGTCCCCCAGTTTGGCAGGTATTGATGTTGCTAGCTATTTACGGCACGCTATAAGCCGGGTGAGGTCGACACATGCTGTGAACTTAAGCCTCAATATCGCGAGCGTGTTAATGGGTGTGGAGCAAGCAGTTCCCTTTGGACTAATTGTCAATGAGTTGTTACAGGCAGTATTTAAGCGAGCATCACAAACTACCTCACAAACTACCCCAGCTAACCAAATGGGTGTCACCGTGAGTTTAGACGCGCTAACCGAAGATAAATTTGCTGAGCGTCAACATGCAGCTGGCATAAGTCCTGACCTAGAGACGTTTATTAAACTGCAAACGCAACAGCCTCAATCTGAGCGCCAGATTGTGTGTTTGACTATAAGCGATAGGTACGGGCGCGTTGAAGATGACGGCAGTGAGTTAACGATGACCATTGTTCAAGCTTTGGTCGAGCAACTTGATGGTGTGCTCGAGCTAACTACCTCGAGCCAAGGCCTTAGGGTGACCGTATCCTGTCCTGTAAATGAGCCCTATGCCAAAACAGATACCTCACCTTTTTGGCGAACCCACGCCGCAAAACAGGACAATCTTTAAGTGCGACTCAAAAGCGATTGTCCAAGGCTGACGAGTATTCACTACATTACCTGAAGTAATTCTGCTACCAAAAATACATGCAAACCTCTATACGGGGATAGATTTGCTGTTTTGAACGCGTTGTGATAGGTTCAAGGCATGGCGAGTATACACGTTTTGGGCGTGCCTATGGACTTGGGTGCTGGACGGCGCGGTGTGGATATGGGTCCTAGCGCGCTGCGGCTGGCAAAGCTAGCGGACCACTTGCACGAGATAGGTCATACAATTAAAGATTTAGGCAATGTAGCTGTGGATGTGCCCGAGGCATTAGAAGATGCCAGGGGGCTGCACTACCTCAGCAGCATTGCCAGCTCTTGCCAGCGTACTTACGATGTTCTGCGCACGTTACCGCCAGATGTTTTCCCGTTGGTGTTAGGTGGCGATCACTCTATGTCTATGGGAACCGTTGCTGGGGTAGCCAATCGTGGGCGTACGGGTGTGCTCTGGATAGACGCCCATGCTGACGCCAACACGCCTGCAACCAGTCCTAGTGGCAACGTACATGGTATGCCACTGGCACATTTACTGGGCTATGGTGACCCGCGTTTGTTGTCTATTTGGGGTGGACAAGCCGTTGTACGCCCCGAGGACATTGTCTACATTGGTTTGCGCAGCATTGATCCAGACGAGCGTGCGTTTATTCGCAAGCACAAATTACGCGCGTACACCATGAAAGAAATTGACAAACTTGGTATTGCCAGAGTTACTGAGGACGCTATTTCGCAGTTAAGCCACGTTGAGCGGCTTCACGTATCATTTGATGCCGACGCCCTCGACCCCAGTGTTGCACCCGGCGTGGGTACGCCTGTTGCTGGCGGCCTCAGCTACCGCGAAGCGCACTTACTTATGGAAATGCTGGCTGAGGCAGGTGTGGTGACTAGTCTGGATTTAGTTGAGGTCAATCCTATTTTGGATACAGGCAATAGCACTGCCACAATTATGGTGGAGATGGCGGCTAGTTTGTTAGGTAAAACTATTTTATAGAAGGCTGATTTATAGAAGGCTGAGCACACGTGCGAATATCCTCACAAGATTGTAGTTATACGTGCTGAGCCGATGTTTGTTGAGTGTTGGCTAGGTCAATCATTCAAAGAAAAAGGCTCGAGCTAGCATGAAATTATGCTTTAGCTCGAGCCTCACACTATTTGTAAACCATATCAGCTTAAGGTCATTAAGTAGCTAGGGTGAAATTAAGATGCTGCTGCAGGCGCTTTGGGTGCGTCTTTTTTCCTAGCATGACGTAGCACCATCACCGTCACCACGCCGGCTGCAAATAGCGGCAAGCCAATTAATAAGAAGACCCATAACCATAAAAATTGCGGTCCCACGAGTGTGGGCGGGAACAAAAAACTCAACATCTCGTCATTTTGAGCTTCGGTACTTGCCTCAGTAACTTCAAAGACCAAGACGGCTCTAGCTTCTTCTTGGCGGTAGGTGGTATCTCTAAACAGCATATGAAAAGGCCCTGTGCCGTTGAGTTGGCTACGCGTTTCATAAATGCCGGGGCTGACCTCCCGAAATTCGCTGCGCACTGGGTCAATTTGAGCTTCGGCTTCTGGTGAGATGATGAGCGCTTCAACGGCGTTTAAGCTATCTGTTGGTGGGGGTTCGACGGCGTGAACTTCTGCCAATGGGCGAAATTCTACGGCGACGATGGCATCTTCAATGGGTGTGCCAAGCGGGTCTTCTAAACTCAGGCGTAGATTAAACGACTCACCAGGTTCAGGCGTAATGGGTGAAGGCGTAACTACACCTAACACGATGGTGGCGTGCGCATTGGCGCTACTGATGGCACATAAGCAAATTAAGACACTCCACGTGAGTAAAAACCGCTGCATGTTGCCTAGCATAAGATAAATTTCTGTTGATAAATGTCCTGTTGATAAATGCGTTGCTTATTTTGTGAGGACTTAGGGATACTTCTCAACACATGGGTGTTGCTGTCAGTGATGAGTATCTTTAAATTAGTGTACTCGTGAACTTTGATGTAACTGTACTGATGGGCTCTAGCTAGCTTATTAAACACCACAATTACCTGTCCTAAACTGACAAAATTCCTACTCTGTAAGGATTGTTAACATCACATTTATGTTGACATCTATGTTGGCATCGCCATGACATAATCCTGACAAAAGCTTGACCCTTGCTGACAAAACTAGGATAAGATAGCCCATACATGTTGTACCTAGAAAGGGGACAGTAATGAAACTTCGCTACACGTTAATTGCTATTGTCATGCTGTTGGTGACGGCATACGCGCAGGATACATTTACCCTGCAAGTTGTTCACAGCTCAGACAACGAGTCTGCATTTCAAGACCCTAATACGCTCGAGGAGCGCATTGTTCACTATGCGGCAATTATTGAAGGTTTGCGTGCGCTAGAACCCAACACCGTCTACCTCACCGCAGGCGATCACACCTTGCCAGGACCTTTTTATGAGGCTGCTAGCGAGGTTGAAGGTTTAGGTGCCAACGGCCTTGCTGACATTGCTTTTTTTAATGCTACCGGCCTCACTGCCAACGGCATTGGCAACCACGAGTTTGATGGCGGTCTAGACGACTTTGCGCGTATGCTCGCAGCTGCTGAGTATCCGTTTTTATCTGTTAACTTATACTTCAGTAACGCCCAAGTATCAGAGGGCGTGCCTGCCATTGAACTTGGTGAAGATGGCGCTAGCGTTACCGAAAACGCAGGTAAAGTTGCGCGTAGTTCTTATGTTGAGGTTGCTGGTGAGCGCATCGGCCTAATTGGACGCGCACCTGCTGACTTTTTTAATGTCATTAACGATCCGGACACAACCATGCCGGGTGTGGATTTTGTGGGCGGTCGTAACGCCGAAGATAACCAGCCACTCGTTTCAGCCGTGGATATGGTGCTCGAGCAAGTAGACATTCTAGAAGCACGTGGCATCAACAAAATTATTCTGCTTGATCACGCCCAAGACTTTACCGCTGACCCACTTTCTGCTGACTTTTTGCGCGGGGTAGACATTATTGTGGCAGCAGGCTCAACCGGGTTCATGGCCCGAGCAGAAGCCAACGGTCCTTTCAACAACCTCCGCGAAGGTGATACCTCGGGTACGTTTTACCCCACGTTGCGCTTAGATAGCGAAGGCAACCTTTTACTAGTTATCAACAGCGATCAGCTCTACCGCTATGTTGGGCGTTTGCTGGTGGACTTTGATAGTGACGGGCGTATTGTTCGCGTTGATCCTAATAGCGGCCCCATTGCCACGACGGAAGCTGCTGTAGCGGCTCTAGCTGAGGTTGTTGGTGGCGAGGTAAGTGCGCCTGCTGCGGTTACTGAAACCTTGGCTGCACTGCAAGCTACCCCCACTATTCAAACTGCGTTTAGCGTTGTTGGCGAGACGGATAGTGTCCTCAACGGTGCGCGGGCGGATGTTCGCGGACGCGAAACTAATTTGGGGCGCTTAGCAGCTGACTCCACCCTGTGGTACACCCAAGGTGCGTTTGCAGATAACCGACCAGATGTTGCCCTCAAAAATGGCGGCGGCATTCGGGCGACCATTGCAGGGCCAACCATCACTCGCTTGGTGATTGACACGGCACTCGCATTCGACAATCAAATTTCAGTGGTTGACCTTACCGCTGCTGAGCTTATTGCAACGATGGAAAACGCAGTGAGCCGTGTACCTGCTGCGGATGGGCGTTTCCCGCAGGTGGCTGGCATGGTGCTCGAGTACGACCCTAGCCGCGAAGGTATTTCTGACGCGACAACCTTGGACACACCTTCCCGCGTGAAGTCGTTAGTTGTTACCCGGGCAGATGGCACCGAAGATGTCGTCATCAGCGACTACGAAGCCCAGGGCGATTTGTCCCGCATGTTCACCCTAGCTACGAACAGCTTCTTGCTCACCGGCGGCGACGGCTATCAATCACTGAGTGCAGCAGATGCAGCGCGCGGCTCTATCACCACCGAAATTGGTGAGCGCCAAGTCCTGACCGACTACATCACGGGTGTGCTTGGCGGCAGCGTGTCACTTGCTGAGCCACTTGACAACTCACGGATTATTGCGGTGGGTATGGAAGGGGAGATGAGCGAGTAAGTTCGCTCGAACATCAACATCTGTATACTTTGTACATAAAGGGGCCGCGAGGCTCCTTTTTTGTGTTGATAACCCGATGATCTTGAGGTCATAAGAGAACACCGAAACTTGATGTTATCTACCTGAGCTGATAATGGATATCAAGATGAATCTACACTCACCCTTGACGTATGATAATGCATGATTCGTGACACACCTTTGGCATCGAATAGTGAGGTGGGAGAAGCTCGAGCCCTTCATCAGCTCACCGCCTCTGCTCGTATGCAAGCTGTCCAAACCCCCGTTATTCCCACCGTTGCCGCACTCATCGCCGCCAACCCAGGCACTATCTCACTTGGTCAAGGCATCGCTCACTACTCGCCGCCTCAACAAATTAACGACGCCCTTGCTAATTTTTATCAACAAGCAGGCGTGCACAGTTATAAAGCTGTGACTGGAACAGCCAGCCTAAAAGCTGCCATTGCTCAAAAACTTGCTGATGATAATGGAGTAGAGGTATCTCCTGAGCGTATCGTTGTTACTGCGGGTGCCAACATGGCGTTTAA
>JBCCBI010000304.1:0-6832 GCA_039034155.1 Deinococcota bacterium
CTCCGTTTTTGGGTGCTACTGCTAATCATCATTAACCCATCATGAAACATTGGGGCAGATGATGGTGGCATGGACTAATGATATCTATCTTGCATCTGCCCTACTCTTTTTAAGAGGGCAATGTCATCAATAGGATGCTGTCTCACCCTGCTTCAATAAACCATCTAGAATCCATCAATACATTACACCAAACCTCCGCCTGTACTTCATCTGAGGTCGCTAGGTTAAATATGTTGGATTGAATCTTTAGATCTTCAACATGTTACCTATCGTCAACTTGTCAACCTCGTGTCAATTTGTATTACCTACAGTTGTAGTACATCTTATGAATTCTTAATCATCAACCTGAAACACGTCATCTTCACTTAGGCTAAGGAGTTATCTGTGCGGTTAAGTCTTCGCCAAAAAGGCATTATCTTTTTAATTGCCCCTTTTGTACTCATCAACGCTATATTTTTGATTGTTAATTTAATTAATATTCGTCGGCAAGTCACTGAGGATACTCAGTTTTTTCTAACTGAGCAGGTTGTTCGGTATGCAGATAGTGTAAGTGCTGCCTTACAAGGTGTAGCAGGCATTGCTGACACAACAGCTCGAGCCCTCAGCACAGTAGACACGTGGCAAGATGACGACTTGTACGCCCTCTTGCAGGGTAATGTTACAACCTCACCGCTTATTTTTGGCAGCGCTATTGCGTTTGACCCAGCACAGCGTCCAGACGGTCAGCCCTTTGCGCCCTTTGTGTACACGAGCAACCGCCCCTCGAGCTTTGGCACAAATGCCCGTGTAGCAACGCGTCAAATGGACATTGCAGCAGGTGCTTATGACTACAGCGACGGTAGCCATCAATGGTGGAGTGCACCCTACAGCTTACAAGAAGCAGTATGGACAGAACCCTATTTTGATGAGAGTGCTGGCAATATTGTCATGAGTACATACAGTGTGCCATTCTTTCGCACAGATTCAAACGGACGTGAATTTTGGGGTGTAAGTACTGCTGATCTTCCACTGGATGACTTGCCCCTAGTACTAGGCTTACGTGACGTAACAGATGTTCAATTTATGGCGCTGTCTTCAGCAGGGTTGTATCTGTTTGATGAAGACCGCAGTAAAATCCTCACCCAAAGTATTTTAGAAGAAGCTGAACAACTTGGTAGTGCTGACCTGCGCCAGTTAGGCACACAGATGTTGGCCGGGGAAACAGGGGTTATGCAGTTAGAAAATGGCGCGGGTGAGCTCGAGTGGGTAGCGTTTGCACCCATTGCAGCAGCGGACTGGAGTCTGGCTATTCGTCTGCCGGTAAGTGTCGTCACGGCTGATTTAGTCCAACAAATGCGTGGCTCTAACATCAACGTGCCCCTGAGTGGTTTACTCATCGTTACGGTTGGCTATGCGTTTTCAGCAAATTTAACACAACGTATTAGGCGCTTACGCCGAGCAGCAAGCCAGCTGGCTCAAGGTAACCTCACCACGATCCCTACAGCCGGTAATGATGAACTAGGGCAATTAACTGAAAGCCTCAACGATATGGCGACCCAAATTTACGCCCGCGAGACATCTTTACGGTCCGAAAACGTGCGCCTAGCTGACGAAGTTGAGGTTGTCCGCCAAATGCAACGCAAACTCCTCCCCGATCAAGCAGAACTAGCTGAGGTGACCAACCTAGACATTGCTGTCTTTATGGAACCTGCTAATGAAGTTGGCGGTGATTATTACGACGTACTGGTGCAAGAAAACAACGTCAAAATTGCTATTGGTGACGTGACGGGGCACGGGCTAGATAGCGGCCTGGTCATGCTCATGACCCAGATGGGGGTACGCACCCTGCTCGAGCATCAAGAGCGCGACAGCAGTGCGTTTTTGAGCACGCTCAACCGCGCCCTGTACAAAAACATTGCCCGGATGCGCAGCAACAAAGACCTCACACTACTTTTACTTGATTATGATCACGGGTGTGAGCAACAAGATAGCGAAACCCAGGGCTGCTTACGCGTGAGCGGTCAACACGAAACCTTGCTATTAGTACGTGCTGGCGGCGTTGTCGAAGAGGTTGACACCCTCGAGCTAGGCTTTCCCTTGGGACTAGAAGAAGATATTGATGCGTTTGTAGATAAGCTCGAGGTCAACCTTGCTCCCGGCGACGGCGTCGTGCTCTATAGCGACGGCATCACCGAAGCCGCTAGTCCACAAGGAGATTTGTACGGGCTTAGTCGCTTAGTTCAAGTTGTTACTCAACATTGGCAAACCTCGATGGACGCTCTTAAACAGCACATCATTGATGATGTTTACACGCATATTGCTGGAGCTGAAATTTATGATGACATTACGCTAGTTGTGCTTAAGCAGATGTAAAAAACAACCAGCTAAGACGCTCGAGGTGAACGACTTATCACCTCGAGCGTTGAGAATTTGAATTTGCTTAGTATATTACTTAACCCAGCCAGCTGTAAAAATCAGTTGCAGGTATTGACAGCCTTATAAATAATACTCATATTAGCATGGGCATAGGGTGTGTTCGAGGGTGTTCGATGACATCCCCCCATCCCCCCTTCTCCCTTTCCTTCACTACAACGTTTAACAGCAACCATTCCGTAACAAATGAGGCTCCTATCAACGTTGCTCCTCAAGCACTAAACGGCTTTGACCGACCACCTTTAAGGTCATCTAGTTCAGCTTGAAGTGCCGCAATCTCTTTCGACAAGCTGGCGTTGACAGAGGTTAGGGCCTCGAGCTTCGCTGTGCTGCGCTTACTTTTTGCTTTGGATTTACTATTGGATTTACTTGTACTAGCCCCAGCATTTTCGAGCCGACTTGTGGTCACAACTGCCATCGCCGTACGAATATCTGCACCCGCGCGAACCTGCGCGCGCACGTCTCTAAAGCCTTCAATAAGAGTCTTGTCGTAGCGAGGTTGAAGGGCATGTTTGTTGGTGCGTAGGTCTTCTGCGCTGTACTCGAGCCGCCCCCCAAGTGATCTAAAAATAGACACATAACACGCAAGCAGTGCCGGGCTAATGCCAATTGCTGTAGCTGCTTGGTGGTGGTTCAGCGGTCCTTCAGGTAAGTCTTCTGAGCTACTCACTGGCTGGCTTTGACCGTCTGCAAAGGAAAGCTCTAATGCGCCCAAAGTAACAGGCAAAGTAATTGTTGGCGCTGGGTTTGGGGTAAAGGGTACACCTAAGGTTGGTGAGTCTGTCTCTGAAGCTGCTTGAGCAAGCTGAACATCATTATCTGTTTGTTGCTTAGGTGTCCTTTTTAAAGTAGTTTTACGGGTCTTGTTAACTTTCTTAGCTGGTGTTGGTTGAGCTGGTGTTGGTTGAGCTGGTGCTGGTTGAGCTCGTGTTGGTTGAGCTGGTGTTGGTGTTGTCACTTCAAACGGTACACCGGCAGGCGTCATGCTAGCTGCACTCAAAGTTCTAGCAGATGCATCTTTAGTTGGACGATCTTGTGCATTGGACTGACGATTATCTGCTGCTGGTTGAAACACGTGAAAAGGTGGTGTCCAAGACATGTGACTACCGCCCGCCCCAAAACTGGGTACAGACGCAGTTGAGGTAGCGACTGGGGCTGACTCTTGGACGGATAAGGGTAGCGGTAAACGCGGTGACGACAACGGAAACAACGACTCGTGAGTTGCGGATGACGGGTAGGTGTGCTCGGTGTTCGCCATAGCAATACTGTACCCAGTATGCCTTAGTATTTAAGGTATTTTGTGTCACATTAACTCCCAAAGTGACAAGAAGCAAAGGTTCAACATATGTGTCTGGTATAGCTTACCAACACCATCATCTCTGTGTTGGTCGTGTTAAGTCGCATCTACATGAGGTATGAAGGCCTATCTTAATAAAAGTGGACAAGTAAAGAACCTTGCAAACAAACTCGCCAACGATCAAAAACACCTTAGTTCTTTTCGGCAACAAAGGATAAAATAGTGAAACTCAACCTAGAACTTGAATATAAACGACCAATAACATAACGCATCTCATTCTCGTACTTATTTGTCTAACCACATCTACCACAAGCATTTAGGAACGCTATCCTGAACGGGTTTTGTTCTTTAAGATGCCAGCTTTGCTCGCACCTGCTTTTAGTGTAGACGATTGACAAGCCCGCTGTCATCCCTGCACATCAACACTCTAGACTCAGCGATTAGTGAGCAAATTGAACGGTATTCGTCACCATAACCAAATTGAGCGTGTCTCTTACAGCCTCATACGTAACTAGCTTGATGATTTACAGCCGTTTATACGTATCTCGTGAGGGAGTTCACATCTGGATGACGCATATGTCTGGCTCGAGTCTCTCGCAACTGCTATGTCTCGCAACTGCTATGTTCTGCGAGTAAGCACTAGACTCACTTACCTCACACGAATATGTACGTCTGTACGCAGTGGGCGTCTTCTCGAGTAAGGTGT
Organism: Deinococcota bacterium; assembly: GCA_039034155.1. GTDB lineage: Bacteria > Deinococcota > Deinococci > Deinococcales > Trueperaceae > JBCCBI01. The sequence continues at coordinate 4,416 of JBCCBI010000304.1, forward strand.
CAACCTTAGTGTCAGGGTAAACTTTGAGTTATGCCGTCTTCACTTTTGGCGAGCAAATTGCAAGTGCCGCCATTACGTCACAAACACATTCCTAGACAGCGTTTAGGACGTCTATTAGATGTCAGCGGCGTGCGTAAGTTGACGTTGGTATGCGCGCCCGCAGGTTATGGCAAAAGCAGCTTGCTGGCAGATTGGGTGCGCACCACCGACATCAACGTGCGCCTTGCGTGGGTTGCGCTAGATGAAACCGACAACGCAGTGAAGCGTTTTTGGACCTATGTACTTGCTGCGTTTGGGCACTTGCTGGACGACAGCCCCATAGACAAACTTAGTGAGACGATGAAGCAATGGCTCGAGCTTGCTGAGCAAGAAAGTAGTGAGGAGGGTGAGCTCGAGGCAGACATTTTGGTCACCCGCATCGTCAACCGCTTGCTAGAGACGTCGCAAGAACTTGCGTTGGTGCTAGACGATTATCATATTATTGACAATTCCAGTATTCACCGGGCCATTAGCAAGCTCATTGAAAACGCACCGCCTACGTTTCACTTTATCCTCAACTGCCGTAGTGAGCCGAACTTACCCCTCTCGAGGTTACGGGCTAGGGGTGAACTGGTCGAAATCCGCAGCGAAGACCTGCGCTTTCAAGGTGAAGAAATCACCCAGTACTTGCGTGAGGTCATGGATGTTGACTTGACAGCAAGTGATGCCGACACCCTTGAAAAACGCACCGAGGGCTGGATTGCCGGCCTGCAACTTGCTGCTCTGTCGCTCAAAGGCAAACGCAACGTGTCCGACTTTATTGAGAAGTTTACGGGTACAGACCGCTACGTGCTAGATTACTTAACCGAAGAAGTATTGATGCGCCAAGATGACGCCACCCAAAATTTTTTGCTGATGACCTCCATTTTGCCGCGTTTAACGCCAGGGTTGTGTGATGCTGTAACGGGGCAAACAGATGGTGCGCGGCAGCTCGAGCGACTCGAGCGCAAAAACTTGTTTATTACCGCCCTAGATAATCAACGCGAGTGGTATAGGTATCATGCGTTCTTTGCAGATTTGCTGCGTTACCGCTTGGAGCAAGCCCGTCCTGACTTACTGCCGGGACTACACCGTGCAGCCAGTTTATGGTTTGCAGCCAACGCCTTTCCAGCTGATGCCCTCCAGCACGCGGTTGCAGCTAGCGACGTGGAACTAGCTGGCAGCGTGATTGAAGACCATCCTAAAGCTGACCTTATAGAGCGCGAACTGCGGGTGTGGTTGGGTGTACACGATGCTGATTTGGGGCTCGAGGACCTCATCGCTGAAGCCCTCAAGCAAGACATTACCCCTGACCGCCGCAACCGCTTGTTTGCAGCACTCGAGCAAACGCGCACACCTACCCCAGTTGATAGCCCGTTGGACGAACCCTTGAGTGACCGCGAACTGGAAGTGCTGACGCTCATTGCGGCAGGCTACGCCAACAAAGCCATTGCCAAACGGCTTGATATTTCGCTTAATACCGTTAAAACCCACACCAAAAACATCAACAGTAAATTAGGTGTCTCGAGCCGGGTACAAGCTAGTGCAAGGGCGCAAGCACTAGGCCTTCTTTAGAGTAATCTTGCTGAGGTGATGCTACCTACACGAACGTTACTAACGAAAATGTGTTGATGCGGTCTCTAAATGCTGTCAAAGATCGAGTTATTTTTTTACTCGTGGTGATGTTACTGTTGCATCTCACCTACCCTCTGTCACTCGTAAGCAGCATCTACAACAGTATTTATTTTGTTATTTACATGGCACTACTCGCCAGTGGCATTCACCTGACAGGCACCACGCGAACGCGGTTAAGTATTGCCATCGGCTTGTCGGTTGTTACCTTGGGCGCGGGCATACCGTGGTTACTTGTTAGCGGTACTTGGCTCATGCTCACTACATTTTTGGGGCTAGTATCGTTTCAGTTGCTTATTGTGGTGGTCTTGCTCGAGTACATCTTTTACGAACAAGAGGTCAACCGCAGCGTTGTCTACGCCGCACTGACCATTTACATCTTGCTAGGCAACATCTTTTCGGCAATTTACAACATTATTCAAGTTTTTGATGATGAGGCTTTTGTCAGTAGCATCTTTGACACACCGCTTGTCTGGCAGCATGTGGTGTATTTTAGCTACGCCACGCTCACCTCACTTGGCTATGGTGACATCACCCCGCGTTCAGCTTGGGCGCAGTCGATTGTCTCCATTGAGGCGATGATTGGACTCCTCTACATCGCCATCATCATTGGGCGCTTGGTGAGTGTTTATTCCACGCGCTCAGCTCAACCACGTGATGATGCCACTTCAAATGAAGCTAATACCCCAAACTGATGTCAATTTTATTGGGCAGCGGCGCGCCACTGGCAGCTTGGTTAAGCATGTTCGCTAAAAAGTAGATGCGAC
>JBCCBI010000305.1:0-6826 GCA_039034155.1 Deinococcota bacterium
AAGACATCGTCAGACACATAATTTATCAGAGTCGCCTGACAATTTTCATTAACTTTGTCAGGGAAAATGTAAAGCGTTTCCCGTGATATTGCCTTGACATCTGCCCCATAAACTCACTCCATAGATTTACGGGGTAGTGCAACATTCTGCAAGGGATTGAGCAGGATTAGGTGCAAGTTGCATATTGTCATCAAATTCCATTACAAATATATTCGCTCTCAGGCATCATCCCACCAGAAAGGTGACAGATGAGTACAAGTACACAAGCGCGTTTCGTTATGGGGCGTAGAACACAGGCGGCGCGGCGCAGGCGTTCGAGTTACTGGCTCGAGTCCTACGGCTTTCTACTACCTGCCCTAGCCATCTTTATTACCTTTACTTACTACCCACTTGCAGGCGTTGCCTACTTAAGTTTTACCGATGCTGACATGATTAGCACACCAACATTTATAGGGGCGGCTAACTACCGATTACTGACAGAAGATGGCATCTTTTTACGGTCGCTCACCACCACAGCCATATTTAGTATTTCTGTAACCGTGCTCGAGGTTGGTATTGGCATGGTGCTTGGGTTTCTTATGAATATCAACATGCGTGTGCAAGGCCTTGTGCGCGCCGCTATTTTTACACCCGTAGTCGTGTCTGTTGCGGCAACAGCAGTGTTATGGTTGTACTTTTTGAATACCAACGTGGGACCACTTAGTTTAGTGTTAGAAGCCGTCGGTATCCCCGCACCGAATTTGCTACAACAAACCAGCACAGCTTTAGCCACTGTCATTGTCGTTAATGTTTGGAAAAATGTTGGCTTTGCAGCGGTACTTTATCTGGCAGGCCTGCAAGCCATCCCTATGAACCTGCGTGAGGCTGCCAAAATTGATGGTGCTGGTAACGGTCAAGTGACGCGCTTTATTACCATTCCGCTGTTATCACCAACAACTATGTTGGTGTTTTTTATTTCGCTGGTCAATAGCTTTCAAGCTTACAGCTTAGTCTTACTGATGACCCGAGGCGGCCCTGCGGGACGCACTAACCTGCTCAGTTTTTACCTCTATGAAAACGCGTTTAGGTTTTTTGATATGGGTTACGCATCAGCAATTTCAATTGTGCTTTTTGTAATGTTGATTATCATCAGTGTGTTGCAATTTAAGCTCACCGAAGGGCGGGTGCATTACGGATGAGTGTGCACCCCATCACCCAACGTACTGCTAAACCCATCTGGTCAGAAGTTGCCAAAAATCTCTTTGGACTCTTCGTAGCTGCACTCTTTTTACTGCCACTCGCATGGATGTTTTTAACCTCGTTAAAAGATGCTAGCGATATTTTTACACAACCGCTTTTGCCCCGCCGTTGGGTGTTTGGTAATTACCTCGAGGCTTGGCAGGCAGCTCCCTTTGGGCGGTATTTACTTAATTCGTTGTTTGTCTCGAGCAGCGTCACTACGCTCGTCATGCTGACCTCGTGCTTAGCTGGGTTTGCCCTAGCGCGCCGGCCGTTTCCAGGTAAAAGCATAGTCTTCTTCCTTATTCTAGGCACGCTCATGGTGCCGTTTGACGTGCTGCTAGTACCCAATTATATTACCGTCAATAGGCTTGGGTTACTCAACACCTATGGGGCACTTATTATTCCGTTTACCGCAAGTGGCTTTGGCATCTTTTTAATGCGCCAAGCGTTTAAGCAAACACCTGTTGAACTGGAAGAAGCTGCTCGCATCGACGGTGCATCATCACTGCGCATCCTGTTTCAAGTGTTTTTGCCCGTGAATCTAGCACCTTTGTCAGCACTTGCGGTACTCACGTTTTTGGGTGCTTGGAACGCGCTCGTCTGGCCGCTTATTGTCACAACCCGCAATGAAAACATCCGCCCGGTTCAGGTTGGCCTCAGTTCGTTTTTAAGTGAAGAGGGGAGCAACATCCCCCTCATGATGGCCGCTACAGCTATTGTGGTCACACCCGTGTTAATCGCCTACGCACTTAGTCAAAAGTGGTTCATCAAGTCAGCAGCATCCAGCGGGCTTAAGGGGTAACGTCCAATTTCAAGGTGGCACTTAGTTTTGAAATATTTTGCTGACATCTCAATCTAAGTTTCTCTTTTAGCTAAACCTGATAAAGGTGTAACGCTTCATAGTTGATGGCTTTAGACGTGCAGTTTTTGAGTAAAGACTGTTGCAGGGCGTTTACGGCCAAAAAACCATTCATTTTGGTATCACTTGCTTGCTAAGTCAAGCAATGGTGCAACTTTCCTTAGGGGGATTTTTGTATGCGCAAGGTTTTAAGTTTGGTTGTCGTAAGTTTAATTGGGCTGGCGTCAGCGCAGCTCGAGCTCGAGTTCCAACACTCTATGTCCGGCCCACTGGGTGAAGCCGTCACCTTTTTGGTCGACAAATACAACGAAGAAAACGCGGGTAGCGTGCAGGTTAACGAAACTTTTGTGGGTAGCTACGATCAAGCTTTGCAAGGTGCACTCGCCCAACTTGCTTCCGGTGAAAACCCCGACATTTTACAGCTCGAGGTTGCCTTGGTTGCCCGCGTTGCTGAATCTGGCGCGCTTATGAACCTAGCGCCCTACTTTGAAGGCGAAGGCGCAACCGCATTTGAAGATTTCTGGCCTATTTTCCGCGAACAAATTCAACGCGACGACGGCGCTATTTACGCTATTCCGTTTAACAATTCCAACCCCGTGCTTTACTACAACGTTGAACTTTTAGAGCAAGCTGGCGTGCAGCCGCCAACCACCTACGCTGAACTTCCCGAGGTGGCAGCGACCATCCGTGCAGAAACAGGTATTTTGCCTATTTACATTGATGCGTTTCCGTGGGTGTTAGAAGGTGCCGTGTGGTCCAACAGCGGCGAAATTGTTGGTGAAAACGGTCTGCGCCTCAACGAGCCTGAAGCGGTTGAAGTGATTCAATTGTGGACAGATGTGATTCGGGCGGATAACGGCGCACCGCGTCCGCCTACGTCTCAAGAAGACTTTGCGGCTGGGCAAGTTGCCATGATCTTTGGTTCTATTGCCTCACGTTTTTTCATTGACCGTGCTGTCGGCGACAACTTTGAATGGCAAGCCTCACCGCTCCCTTATTTTGATGAGCCAGTTGTGCCTGTTGGCGGTGCCAACTTGATGATTTTTGACAACATTGGCGACGAAAAACAAGCGGCTGCGCTTGACTTTTTGCTGTGGATCACTGAGCCCGAGCAGCAGTTTGACTGGAACCGCCTTACCAACTACGTGCCCGTGCGTCAGCGCTCGACCGAACTACCTGCCTTTGCTGAGTACCTTGCTAGCGAGCCAGATTTGCCCATCGGCATTGACCAACTCAACTACTCGCGCCCGCGCCCAAGTCGGGTGGGCTACCCGCAAGCAACGCCTGAGATTATTCGTAGTTTAGAGACGATTTGGCTCGAGGGTGCAGATGTGCAAACTGAACTTGATGACTTAGTGGCACGCACCGCTCGCTTTTTTCGCGACTAAGATACTCACCTCAACCATTCAAACGTAAACGATACACCCGCGACCTCTCTAAACCTGAGAGGTCGTTTTTTAATAGTGATTCTCTTAACAATAAATTATGTGACGACGCATTGACACCATCGAGGTATAAGTCAACTAGAAAGAGGTTTTTATGGAACAGCTATGGCAAATCGAAAAGACCTTAGAGCAAGCAAGCGGTAAGCAGTATGTGCAGCATACGTTTGAGGTGCCTAGTGGCATACATCGGCTGAAGGTGGTTATGAGGTACGACAAACCTGGCTCGAGCCAGCTCTACCCCTCCCTATTTGACGCTGTAGGAACGTACCGTGGCACCCGTATGAAACCCAGTGCAGTAGGCGAGGTCATCCTCGACTTTGATATGGCACAGGATTACGCCAGCGCTGGCTGCATCCCCGGTGAGATTGTCCCTGGTACGTGGCGCGTTCAACTTGACGTGCAGTGGTTGGATGCAGACACACCTTACAGCATTACAGCCTATGCAGATGATGCCACACCTGAAGCACAAGTGTTCACTCCAGCCGTAAATAACGGTCGCGATGACGCAGGTATCTACCGTGGTGAACTCCATTCCCACACACATCACAGTGACGGTAGTGCGCCAGTTGCAGATGTTGTCGCAGCAGCTCGAAAATACGGGCTGGATTATCTTGCACTAACTGACCACTTCAACTCAGCAGGCTGGCAGGAGTTAGCAAGCTTAGCGGATGAAAGCTTGATGGTTATGCAAGGCATTGAACTGACCGGACATTGGGGACATGGCAATTTGCATGGACTGCATACGTGGGTTGACACGTTTATTGATGACGGTTCTCGTACCATCAATGATGTGATTGACGATACCCACACGCAGGGTGGTGTATTCAGCGTGAATCACCCGTTTTCACTCAACTTGGGGTGGCGTTATCACGAGTTAGATTGGCAACGCGTGGATATGCTCGAGATTTACCACCACTTAACCGGCAGCAACAACGTGCCACAGTTGGGGTTATGGGATGCTCTTTTGCGAGAGGGTTACAAAATCACTGGTGTGGGTGCCATCGACTCACACGACCCTCACCGGGGACAGCACCGGCTAGGGCAAGTGTTTACTTGTGTTCAAGCAGATGCTTTACGACCGAATGCCATCATCAATGGACTTAAACAAGGGCAGTGTTATGTGAGTTTGGGGCCGAGTCTCGAGTTCCAAGCAAGCAGCAATGGTCACAGTGTGGGCGTGGGCGAGACCCTAGATGCTACAGATGCCGTCACCTTAACTGCTCGTGTTGATGAGCTTGCGTTTCCAGCTAAATTACTCGTTATGAAAAACGGCTTTCACCATATGAATGTAGACTTGGCAGCGGGCGAGCCTTTTGAATTTGAACTTGTTGATGACCGACCTGTACAAGGCTACTACCGCCTCGAGCTCTACGCACGCACGCGCAGCAATGCCTTTGAAGCAGCTAGGGAATGGGATAGAACCCTCTTGCTCAGCAATCCTATTTTTATCGTCTAGCTTGCGTCATCTTGTATGAGACCTATATTCAAGCAATTGTCTAGTATCACTTTTGTTGATACTAGGTGCTCTAAATGGCTTTGATGGATGAATCGCTTGCAAAATGTTTACAGTTGACATTTAGCTGACAACAACTTGACAAGCCTCTGACGAACATGTGATTTTCTAAACCCTAGAAATAAACATATGGAGGAGGGCTAGTTTTATGAAAGCTCGAGTTTTGTTTGTATTAGTTGCGTTAGCTGTAGGTTTTGGCTTTGCCCAACAGGAAGTTACGATTGAGGTCTGGGCTGGTGGTAGTAACGATAATGACCACTACCGCGTCGACGCTATTGAGATGGCAGCGGACATCTTGGAACGCGAAATGTCCATCATGGGTCAAGAGATTGACATCACTGTCACTGGTCAGCTTTACAGCGGCTGGGATGAGTTTAAGCAAGCCTTTACCCTCGCAGCAGAAGCAGGCGAAGCGCCCCACATTGTTGTGACTAGCCACGCAGACATTGCGCCGTGGGCACAAGCTGGCTACATTCGCCCGGTGGAAGATTATCTTGATCTTGGTTCTTGGCCGCTCAATAACGTCTATGACAACTTATGGCCTATTTCATCGTTTGATGGCACTGTTTACGCGGTTCCGCAAGATGCTGAGTCACGCCCTTTCTTCTTCTGGATCCCCCACATGCGCGCCATTGGCTACAGCGATGCTGACATTGCCGCCTTGCCAGATGCTGTCTTAAATGGTGAATACACCCTCCAAAACGTGCTAGAAGATGCTAAGAAAATGCAGGATGCGGGCTTAGTTGCAGAAGGTATGGGTTTTTATCCACGTGTTTCTAACGGTCCTGACTACTGGCAGTTCTATCAGTCCTTCGGTGGCGACATGTTTGACGAAGAAACTGGCAAGCTTATCTTCGATGCCGAAGTGATGACCAACTTCTTCCAGTTTTTTGCCGATGCCGTTGACATGGGCGTGACCCGTAAAAATCACATTGGTACTGAATGGGATCAGTGGTACGCAGAAGTTGCTTCTGGTCAAGCTGGCCTGTGGCACGGTGGTACTTGGCACTATGCACGCTACACGGGCCGCGAGGGACTAGACGACTTCTTTGGCAACGTGCAGTTTACGCTTATTCCAGCAGGGAACGAAATGGGCCGCGCTAACACCATCACCCACCCACTGGTGTACCTAATTTCTAACCGTGGCTCTGAAGATGATGCGTTTATTGCCGCTGAACTTATCAAAATTGCGACTGAGCCACGCATCAACTCGCTTCATGCTATTAAATCAGCGCACTTAGCCATTGCCAGGGCGCAGTCCGAGGTTGAGCTTTACGCCAATGACCAGTGGGCCGCGTCCGCAACAGATCGTTTATTACCCCATGCCAATGCAATGCCCAACAGCGTTGACTTTGGTACTTATTGGGATGCTATGTGGTCTAACTTGGAAGCTGCTTGGACCGGCACCAAAACCGTCGAGCAAGCCGTTGCTGATGCCCAAGCAGAAGTTGAAGCTGCACTGGGTGATGGCGTTATTATTCGCTAATTGAGAATAAGGGCAAGGGAGAAAGGGAGCACGGGAGATGGGGTGCAAATAACCTCTCCCCATCTCCCATTCTCTCCATCTCCCGTTCTTTTTTACTGATCTTGCGACTTATTGCTACTTTGAAGGTATTCTGAAATCTCCTATAGTGGAAACCCAAGAGACTGGCTTCATGACGTCCACTATAGAGAGGTGTTCACTGTAGAGAGGTCCAATTTGCTTGAAAATCTCAAAATGGACCATATTTAGGCCGAGGTCAAACAGCTGCTCCAGCTCATGATCCACTCCTTGTATAGCAACAAGGA
>JBCCBI010000306.1:0-6794 GCA_039034155.1 Deinococcota bacterium
AGAACGTGGCTTTACAGACATTAGCGTTACACCTGCCCAACACGCAGAACGAGCCGCCCGCACAACGGCCGACCACCCATGGATTCAAACGACCTTGGCAGTCATGCAAGATGTCTACAACAAAACACCCTTCGTTTATCCAAGCTCACCAGGGTCGGGGCCAATTCATCCTTTTGTAGAGGGTTTGGGCGTGCCGATTGTGGGTATTGGCTGTGGGCACCAAGACGGTAAAATTCACAGCCCCAATGAAAATATGCGCTTAACTGATTACCGCTTGGCGGTAGAGACACTCGCGAAGGTGCTCGAGCGCTACCCTAGGGAGCATCCATCTGAGTAGGACTCACTGGGTTGTGACTCTCGATGGGTGCTTATAAATTGCTTCACGGCCGGACATAAGCACGTGAGCAACACCACATCAGGTGTAATAGAAAATTGTGTTGTGGCTCCTCGAGTTGCGTCTGGAACGGCTAAAGTGCGTTGGTGAGCAGATTTGACAACTTCCTCAGGTTCTTCACCTAGCGTTCACAAAATCTTGATGTTGTGCTATAATGAGCCTGCCTGTAACGCGATTATTCACGTTTTATGTTTCTTATGCACGTATCATGTTGATGCTATCGCTCAACCTATAAATGCCACTACCTCAACTTACCGTTAGCGTGTGCGTGTGTTAGCAACGTTGTATGAGGTTGTTTTCTTATCACGTGATGACGCTAACTTAGCTCGTTGTCAATCTGACCTTTACGTCTATAATCTTTGTCAAGAAAGCTCACCATGCCGCAATTTCGTAAAGATATTTTTAGTGATGCTTGGATTATGATCTCACCTGAGCGGGGTCTAGAAGCCTCAGTTTACGGGAGTGTAGTGCCACACCAAGACTCGCCGCTATCACCGGGGAATGAAAGGCATTTAGGCAACGAAGTTCGCGCACTCCGCCCGCAAACGTCACGCCCTAACAGTCCTGACTGGCGCATTCGAGTCGTGGATGTTCCTAACGCACTGGTTACGCCACAAGCGTTTAAGGTTGAACAGCAGGGTTTATATCAACAAGCAACCAACTGCGGCTACCAAGAACTGGTGATTGAACACCCGGACGCCCGCATGACGCTCGAGTCCATGCCCACTGACCATGTTGTTGAACTGCTTAAGGTGTATCAAGATAGGTTAACCCGCATGGCTGGTAAACCTGACATCAACCATATACAACTTATACGTAGTGTGGGTAAAAGTGCTGGAGCACTCTATGATCATCCTCATGGACAGGTGCTAGGCTTACCTGTGTGCAGTTCCTGGCTCGAGCAAGAGAGGCGGAGTGCACTAGACTACTATCAACGTGAGGGGCGTAACTTGTTTGAAGATATGTGGCGCGCTGAACTGGATAAGCGTGAGCGACTTATTACGTATAATGATGCATTCGTGGCAATTGCGCCGTTTGCTTCCAAACAGCCGTTTGAAGTGTGGTTGTTGCCACGGCAGTCAAACAGCAGTTTTACCGCACTGGCCAGCAATATCATGCTATTACTAGCTGAGAGTTTGCAGACGGTGCTCACGGCACTCAACTCTGCATTAAACCACCCACCGTATACAATGTTGCTGCACACCTTGCCAAAAACAGGTGTGCAGGGATACGATTGGCACATTAAACTACTGCCACGGTTAACACAATCTATGGGGTTTGACTGGGGAAGTGGGTTTTATACTAACCCTACGCCCCCCGAAGATGCTGCCCGCTTTTTACGCGAAGCTATTTTGATTCAAGGAGTTGTCTCGTGATTAATAAACTTTCACTGCGCTCAGCACCAGCGCGTAGCACGACAGAGCGCAGCAGTAAAGCTGGGCTTACCAATGCAGAGGTCTTCAAAAGTAGCTTTGCGCCATTTGATCTGGCTGCTAGACGCCAGTCTTTGAGCCCACAAGCTGTTAGCAGCCCCAACAATCAAAGCGGCCAGCGTCGTTCAAGTCGCCGGACAACATCGGGTCGGGAAACATCTCGCCAGAGTGAACGTGCTGTACAAGTGCAACAGCGTGAAGCGGTAAGTATAAGCACTGTGCTAACAACCTTACTTGTGGTGATTGGCACGTTCCACGCGCTTGGCATGATTATGGTTGAAACTAACCGTTGGCTCGAGGCCCGCGCGCAAGTTGTCCGCTTAGAGAGCGATATTGCTGGTTTACAGACTGAGATGGCAGGTATTGCCACCAAGTTGAGTTACCGCAATGATGAAGGTACATTAGAGCACCTAGCTCGCCGCCAAGGCTTCATGTACCCAGACGAAACTCGCATTATCACCGTGTTTCAGCAAAACTAGTTGACCAGAATTCAAACATTTATGATTTTTCTGTGAGATAGTTTTCGTGAGTGGCTCCACGGAGTGCCGTTTACAATAGGTATTTCTTTTTGATACCAATAGAGATAGCATCTACATTTGCATCAACCTGAGATTGCGACAACGAATCAATCGAATACTTATGGAGCTTTTTAGCATTTAATTGTGACTTTATTACAGGTCGATTCCTCCACTTGATACCTCAATCGTTAAAAATTAACTAAAATAATTAAAAATTAATTAAAATCAAGATATAAATTAAGCATCAGCTATTCAAATACTTTCTTGCCAAACACGTAGTAACTTCATACGTCCGTCGTCAGGATTGGTTTCGGCAATGGCGACGAGTTTGTGGGTTTCATCTACAAACGCCGTGCGGGTGTCTAGTTGAAGACTTAGCCGCTGTCCTTGTCGCACGCGGCGTACATCACCATCATCTAAGACATAGCTAGGGTAGTTGAGGATATCAACAGCACGCAGGCTAACTGCGGTATTGGCGTGGTTGGAATCAAGTTGCTCGAGCGTCACAGCTTCTGTAATATTGGCACGCCCAGCTTGCACTCGCACCAAGCCACTTAAGTGCGCAGGCACGCCAACTGCCTCACCTAAATCTCTAGCAAACGCCCGAATGTACGTGCCTGCTTGCACGTCGACATAACATAATGCTGTTGGAAACGTCCCCAAGGTATCAGGTAGGGTTTTTATCTGCCACTGAGCAGATATGTTATTGGAAGTGTGCCAATTGCCCTTATCATCTTGGGCAAACGTGTGGGGGAGTTGCTCGAGGCTATTTGCCCACCCTAGTAAGTTCACCGCGTAGTAGCTAACATCTCGCGGAGGTAACTCGAGGCTTTCACCGCGCCGCGCTGCGTCATAACTTTTCTGCCCACCTTTTTTGATAGCTGAAAAGGCTGGCGGTTGCTGCTGTGTTAAGCTCAAAAACGTGTCTAGTTTGGCGGTAATATCATCTACGTGTAAGTTACTTGCATCAGCTTGATGACTGATAGGCGGTTCTGCATCCAGTGTTGCTGTGGCTGCGCCGAACGACACCCAAGCTAGATAACTTTTGCGTGAGGCTGTTAAAAAGGGCGATAGTTTGGTGGCACCATCACTTAAGACCACCAACACACCTGTTGCTAGCGGGTCGAGGGTGCCTGCGTGTCCTACTCGGCGCGTGTTTAGGAGTCTGCGGGCACGTGCCACAACATCGTGTGAGGTGAGGCCGAGCGGTTTATCGACAATAAAAATGCCCATGCGGTAGTCCCTGTAACGTGGTTAAGATGTTGTAAGAAGGTGTGCTAGTTGTTGTAATGTTTGACCAAGAGGTGCTGAAAGCCGCAAGTTGGCATCATCATCGCCACGCGTGACACCTTGGTTGATGATGGCCACAGGTTTGCCGTCTTGAGCAGCGCGCACGACAAAGCGGTAGCCCGAACGTACTGTAAGCGATGAGCCAAGCACGAGCAGTGCCCCAGCATGTGCCAACATCTGCCACGCGCGTTCAACCCTGTCTTTAGGGACGTTTTCCCCAAAAAAGACAACATCTGGCTTGAGGATGCCGCCACACACGCTACACGCAGGAACATCAAAAGCCTCCACAAGCTCATCTGGAATTTCAGCGTCGCCGTCTGGTGCAATGTCGGTAACTTGCCCTTGAAAGCTGGGGTTATGAGCAAGTAAGCGCATTTGAAACGCTAAGCGGTCTTCGGTATTTTTACATGACAAACAGCGTACTTGGCTGAGCCGACCGTGTAGCTCAAGTACATCCCAACTACCAGCTTGCTGGTGTAGTCCGTCTACATTTTGGGTGAGTACGCCGGTAATGAGGCCAGCTTGCTCGAGCTGTGCCAGCGCAAGATGCCCTGCATTGGGTTTACTCTGCTTAACGACTAACCAGCCAGCCGCACTACGTGCCCAGTAACGTTGCCGGGCACGCGCGTGTTTCACAAATTCTTGGTAGCGCATAGGGTTACGCGGTTTTGAAGTAGGACCGCGGTAATCCGGAATGCCTGACTCGGTGCTGATACCTGCGCCAGTTAAAACCAGCGTAGGGTGCTGTTGCAAAAGGTCAACAAACGCATTGAGGGTTTGCTCATCATCTTGTTGAGAGTGTTGGGTTGAACCGTTAGCTAGCGACAGAGGTACGGCGTTCACATCTGTAAAACTCACTTGATTACTATACGCCTCTGGGAGACATGCTGATGATGTTTGGAGATGTGAGGCTCGAGGTTGGCATCGGTGTATTTACGAGATGCTGTTATCCATTGCATTCTGTGCATTTTGGAAAGGGAGAAGGGGAGCAAGGTAGAACGGGAGATTCCATCAGATGAAACGTACCTAGCAGTTTCACAAGATGCTGTTACAGCTACCTAACAGGTGATGTTGCGTTCTAGAAAGGGGGAAGGGGTGACAGGGAGAAAGGGAGATTTCAGCAGCTAACACGTCTGTATCATTGGGTCGTGGTGTTGCTATAGCTAGCACACCATTATCTGGCTGCTGTAGGAATGAACCTCAATCTGGATGACGCGTGATATATAAACCTATGATGCATCAATATATCTTGTGATCGCAATAAAAAATGATTGTGCATGAAAAGAATCTCGAGGGTGCTAGTAAGCCTCGAGATTTGTTGCCCTAAGCAAGAAAAATTAGATTGCCTCCAAGCTCAAAACATCATAAGGTTAGTCTGGAACGTAAAAATTAGGACGCATTGCGGTAGCACAGCGACTATCTAACTCAGCGTCAGGCGCATCAAAAAATTGCGCAACAAGTTGGTCAACACAGGGGTTTACGTCAATGAGCCCGTGACCCATGCCAGGAAATTCGACAAAGGTACTATTTTCGAGTGTTTTGGATGCCCTTTTGCCCCACGCAGGTGGCGTGATGGGGTCAAGGCTACCCGCTAAAATAAGCGTGGGAATGTCGCTCACAACAGGCATATTTTCAAATTCACTGGCAAACTCAGTGTGCCAGCGGGTACAACGTTGCAACATGGCAAGCGCAAAATCAATTTGGTCTTGGCGAAAACTTGGATGCACGCGGCGACTGGCTGTAATAACCATCTGAGCTGTTTGAAACGGCGTCTCTTCGTAGCACTCTACAGAGTGAAACATGGCTTCGGCGTCGTCATCTATGTCTTCGGCGGCACCTTGAAACAGTTCGCTCATGTTTTGTAAAAAGCCACCATCCTCGCTATCGTTATCAACTTCGTCAGCCTCGAGCACCACAACATCTTCTAACGCGAGCTGCCAACTTATGAGGTCGTGGCTAGTTTGAATGTCATCCTCGATTGCCAAGGAAATGGCAAACGGCAACACCGGAATAATCTCGCTGTCGTAAAGGGCTTGAAACAGGCTTTCAGCATAGTCCGTCCCTGCGAGTTCGTAGCCGTCAGCAAGGTCGTAGGGCATATTGTTGAGGTCCTCGAGCAGCCCGTAAAACTCAGTTTCTAAGTCTGGATACGCTGCATCACAGGTATTGCTTTCACGGCAAATTGCAAAAAGGGCATCAAACGCGCGCTGCATATGCATGGGACCTTCTACGAGGCTGGCGACATCTGGTGGATAAGTTGCGTCTAGTACAACACTGCGGAGGTTATCGGGTTGGTCGCGCATCATGGTGAGGGCGAGGCGCGTGCCGTAAGAAATGCCGTAGAGGTTCACGGCATCAAGGTCTAATGCGCCCACTAGTGCGGCAATGTCAGCAGCATTTTCGCGGCTGTTGTAACTGGCAAGATGAATACCGTCTTGCTCGAGGCGGTCACGGCAAGCTGCCAGCGCTGAATTTTCTGTGTTGTAGCGGTCATCCTCTATCTCATCACAGTTGAGTACCGGCCAAGAGTAACCCGTACCGCGCTGGTCCACCAAAATAAGATCGCGCGTTTCTCTAAGTGAAGAGTCCACCCAAGCGCTTAACGCGGAGATAGCTGAGCCGCCGGGGCCACCTTCTAAATAGATGACGGCATCTGGCTGAGCAGGTTGCTGACGGGCGTAGAGAATGACAGTAGCAACCTCAATCATGTCAGTGTCTGGGTGGGCGTTGCCCGCACTATCTCTGCGTTCAGGCACCATCAACATGCCACAGTCGATGGTTTCACCGCGTTCCTCACCAGCAGGTAAGGCAAACGGGCAGCGTTGGTACTCAAAGCTTACATCAGTAAATGTCTGTGCTGACGTTATACCTATAAGCAGGATGCCAAGAACAAGTAGGTAACGCATCATAGGTTTAGTTTACGTGTATGGTAGATGAAAAACAGCACCCTAAGCGCCTGTCTGATAGGGGTTGATGTAGAGACAGCTGCTGCATCAAAAGATAACGAGTGCTGGTGGCAGCATCAAGAGATATCCTATAGGACTTACGCACACAACCTCATGGGATAGGAAGGTTGTTTAAGTTGCTGGCTCATGTAGTCATCAAGCAGTCCTTGCTTGAGTTGATAGACAGTTGTTTCGAGCTGGTGGGCAAGACGCT
>JBCCBI010000307.1:0-6773 GCA_039034155.1 Deinococcota bacterium
AAAATATGTCTGCGTATAGTTCAGCTGACTACTCAGCAAAAACTCGCAGTATGCCAAACGGTGGTTGCTGTAATCCATTCCCTATCGTTTCATTTCCTTACCTCGTGCGTAAGTCCTACTTATGATAAAAACGGCTGCGCTCATTAAAGAACTCGAGCAAGTGCCTGACCCCTATTTCTAGACGAAATAATGGCGTTTGTTCAGCTCATCAAACACAACCACGCTGCAAGCCTAGAAAATACACGACTCAGTGAAGCAAGCCTAGCTAAAACATGGTCCGCTCAAGAGGAAGACGAAGCTTGGCAAGATTTGTAGCAGGTAATACCCATTCAAATATTATTTGTATGTGAATAGATTTTGTATTAGACTTTGAACTATGGCAAAAACCAAAGGCACTGCTGGCAAAACCCTTATCAAAAAATCACTGCGCACATTCTTTTTTGGCTCAGACAAAGCCTTTGCATCATCTGCTAAGGGCATGAAAGGTGAACGCTTACTAGGTAAAGCGCTTAGCCAACTGCCCGAAGGCTGGCGCGTTTGGCACGATCTTGACATTGGCGGAGAAAACATCGACCACCTTGTTGCCAGTGCCAAGGGCGTGTTCATCGTTGAGGTTAAGAATTACCGAGGTACGTCCCTCGCGCTGCCCAAAACACTTTATACGCACGGTAGCAAAAAGCCTAATCACGACATTCCTAGACAAGTCTGGCGGCAAGTGTATAAACTCAAAGAGGTGCTAGGTGAGGTTTATATTTCGCCGCTCTTGGTATTTGTAAACGGTGTTAAAGCAGGTGATGGTATGACTGGCTTACCTGTGACGAAGAACATAACGTGTTTGAGCCTCGAGCAACTCGTTCCCTACCTACGCGATCAAGATAACCGCTTAACCTACGCCGAAGCCAAACCTCTTTTTGCCCAGCTCGACGCGCTCACAAAGTAGATTACAAACGTGTGAAAACACACCCTCGTGACATTTGTCCTAATTGATTGCGCCGTGTAAATAATACCTTGGTAGAGTTGATCTCGAGCAAAGCAAACTCCTCCGTCATTAACGCTATTCAAATTATAGCAATCCGATGATGCTTGCACACTTGAAGGTTGACAACACGCAAAATTTTGCCATCTAAACTTTGGCATCCAAAATTTTGCCACTAGGGGGACTATGAACACATCGTTGCGTACGTTGCTAATAGCAGCGTGTCTACTTTTTACTAGCAGCTTTGCTAGCGAACTCACTATGGCTGTTCCCAACGACGGCTACCGCACCGACGAACGCGCCAACGTAGGCATGTACCCGCTCAACGCCAACATCTACGACACCCTTGTCTACGTGTCACCGGACTACAGCGTTGAACCTATGCTGGCCACGTCTTGGGAGTTTATTGAACCCAACACCTACCGCTTTTTCTTGCGCGAAGACGTTGTCTTTCACGACGGTTCCGCGTTTACCGCTGAGGATGTCAAGTACTCCATCGACCGCGTTGTGGCCGCGCGCCCGTCCGGTGGATTGGGCGCAGACTCGGTGGTCATTGTGGACGACTACACGCTGGACATTACGCCAGAGTCGCCTAACCGGAGGTTGTTGCAACAACTCACCCACCCATCGTGGAGCATTCTGGCGAGTGGCGCTGATCCTGTCACCAATCCCATTGGCACAGGACCATTTAAGTACGTTGAGTACGCGCCCGAAGAATATATTACCGTCACCCGCAACGACGCCTATTGGGGCGAGGCAGCTCAGCTAGAGGGCATCACCTTTCGTTTTATTCCTGACCCGAACACGCGCATTTTGGCACTTCAAGCTGGTGAGGTAGATGTTGCTTATGACCTACCCAGGGAGCAAACTGAGGATGTTACGGGCAGTAACGGCCTCAGCGTGACTACCTCGCAAGTGGGTGCGTATGCAGCGCTGTATGTGAACGTTTCTGGTAACGAGGGCTACGAGCTAGGCAGCGACCCCGCTGTGCGGGCAGCAGTGGCGAGGGCTATCGACAAGTCACTCATTGTGGACGATGTGTGGTTGGGCAATGCCACCGTGAACTCGAGCATGATTCCAGAGCGCATCTTAGGGGAGTTTTCAAGTGTGGTGCAAGGTCAAGCTTACGACCCAGAAGCTGCTGAACAAATTCTCGGTGACGCAGGTTGGGTCGACAGCAACGGCGACGGCACCCGCGATAAAAACGGACGCGAGCTTAACCTCACCATGGTGGTGGGCTTTCCCAACCCAGACATTCACCGCCCTATGCCCGAAATTGTGCAAGCGTTACTTGCTGACATTGGCATCAATATGACCATTGACATTACGCCAGATACTGCCAGTTATGACGCCCGGCTCGAGGAAGGCTCGGGCGATCTATGGGCAGAAGTTGGCAACCAAAACGACGCCAATCCCTGCTTTTTACCTAACGGCCTCTTTTACTCACAAAGTCCCTGGGGCGCGTATCCGTTGCGCTTTGCACCCGGTGAAGATTTTGATGTCTTCATTGAGCAGTGCTTAGCAGCCACTACCACAACCGAGGTTGCCGAAGCCGCCGCCAACGCCATGAAGCTCATCATTGACGACGAAAACGTGGTGATTCCTATCGCAGGCATCTTCCGTATTTACGGCCACCGCGATGACATCAGCGGATTTGAAGCACATCCGTCTACAGTCAATCAGCGTTGGAATCTGGTATCACAGTAAGCACGAATATCAAGGTCTTCAACAGCATTATTACTAGGCTATCTCAAGGCTACTGATGGCGTTTGTTACACGCTTACTGCAACTCATCCCTGTCTGGCTAGCCATTAGCTTGCTGGCGTTTGGACTGGGTCACTTAACACCAGGTGACCCAGCTCGTTTGGTGGCGGCTCAGCT
Organism: Deinococcota bacterium; assembly: GCA_039034155.1. Classification (GTDB taxonomy): domain Bacteria; phylum Deinococcota; class Deinococci; order Deinococcales; family Trueperaceae; genus JBCCBI01. The sequence continues at coordinate 2,858 of JBCCBI010000307.1, forward strand.
TTCGGACGGGCCGCCCTCCAACGAACTTGTGGCTCGCGTTCGGACGGAATTAGGCCTTGATAAACCTCTGCCTATTCAATATGTTTACTGGCTGGGTAACATTGTGCAGGGCGATTGGGGCACGTCGTTTCGGACGGGCAACGCAGTACTGACCGAGTTAGTGCGGCGCTTTCCGGCTACGTTGAGGCTAGCAGCACTGGCGTTTGTCATCAGCGTTGTGGTAGCACCGACGTTGGGTGTGCTGGCGGCACTCTACAAAGGCTCAGTAATTGACCAGTTCTCGAGATTACTTGCGCTCGTTGGCGCGTCCCTGCCCAGTTTTTGGCTCGCGTTCATGTTAATTATTGTGTTTTCGGTAAACCTCAAGTGGCTCCCTGTGTCGGGGCAAGGCAGTTGGCAGCACCTTATTTTGCCAGCTACAAGCCTCAGCCTCATCAGTTTGCCGTCGCTGATGCGCCTAACGCGCTCGAGCCTTCTAGACGTTTTACAAGAAGACTACCTGCGCACAGCGCAAGCTAAGGGCCTCCGGCAACGTTGGGTCATCTTAAAACACGCCCTCAGGAACGCGTTTATTCCGGTGGTGACGGTGGCGGGCATGAGTTTGGGGCACTTGCTGGGTGGCGCGGCAATCATTGAAATTGTGTTTGCGTATCCGGGTGTGGGCAAATTTTTGATTGACAGCATCGGCAACCGCGACTACCCAGTTATTCAAGCGTATGTGTTGTTCTTAGGCACTATCTTTGTGGTCATTAATTTATTGATTGATGTTGTCTATACCTTGCTTGATCCACGGATTAGCTTAGATCAGAAACACGCGCAGCATGTTTAAATCTAGTGAATTTAAGTCTAAAGAGCTCGAGGCTGACGCAACCACTCAACCTATGTCTGATACAGGGTCGCTCGAGCGTCACGCCAGATTCTCAAGACATCAACGAGATTCAAAACGCACGCGGTTTTTAAGACAATGCGGTTGGGACATCTACTTAGGTGCGCTCATCATAGGTGTATGTTTAGTTGCTGCCTTATTTGGTCCCAACCTAGCCCCGCACGACCCCGCCATGCTACATCCGCGTGACCGTTTAGCGCCGCCTAGTCTGACGTATCCACTAGGGACAGATAATCTAGGCAGGGACATTGCCAGTCGCATGTTGCACGGGGCGCGGCTTTCGCTGGGCATTGCCAGCCTCACCGCACTCCTCATCATGATGATTGGGGTGAGTGTTGGGCTCGTTAGTGGCTACCTTGGCGGACTGGTTGATGACATTATTATGCGAGTAGTAGACACATTACTTGCGTTTCCTAGTCTGATTATTTCGCTGGCGATTATTGGCATGTTGGGGCCCGGCATGGTGCACGCGGTGATTGGCTTACTGAGTGTGTGGTGGGTGTCGTATGCTCGAGTGGTACGCGGTCTTGTCCTCTCACTTAAAACGCAACCTTACATCGAAAGCGTACGCGCGCTTGGTGCTAGTGACGCTCGCATCGTCATCAAACACATTTTGCCGCAAATCATACCAGCAGTGTTGGTGCTCCTCAGTTTGGAAATAGGGCAACTTATTTTGGCACTCGCTGGGCTAGGCTTTTTAGGGTTGGGCGCACAACCGCCCACGGCAGAATGGGGCGCGATGATTAATGACGGCCGGCGCTTTTTGCAGTCTGCGCCGCAACTCATGATTATTCCGGGCGTGGTGATTGGGGGGTGTGTGTTGGGGTTTAACCTGTTGGGAGACGGCTTGCGGGATGTGCTGGATACAAAGTCCACATAACTAAACGTTGTCATTCATAACATCTAGTTTTCTAGTGCTGGATGGTTAATAAGATGATATCTGCTATATCTCTAGCTCGAGCACCTGCACACATCCTCTAACCTCGAGCCTCTCCCCACCAAACGGACTACTTTCCGGTCCATACTGCCCATAACCAACTTGCCACCTGCTTGGCCAACTTAGGCGCTCAGCACCCCAAGCTGTTGCACCCACAAGTGACGACCACGGTTTAGTCTCATCCCAACGCCATAACAATCCACCCGGACCCATACCGGTATGAATAGCAAGCTGAAACGAAAAAGACTCACCAGGTGTGAGTGTTGGACCCATCCACAAGTGTGGGCTTCGTCCTACCTCAGGACTTAACAATACACAAAGACGATTTTCTTTGCCACGTAAGCCAATCCACACAGGTGATAGCGCTGCGGCATCCTCTGACAGACCACACAACAAGGTTTGCACGTTGTCACTACCATTTGACGTTGCGCACACACCAGATAGTTGCCATGCAACCAACGTTGCCACTGGTACATCGGACTCAGATACGTTCACCACGCCAGCTAATGCCTCATCAGTAGACCAAGACTGCCAAGTTGTGACGGCTGGTAAGTTGAGCGGCCACTGCAACCACTCGCGAATGTTCCCATCTATGTCTAAAACTTGATACCGCAAACCGCGTGCATCCAGTGCAAGTTGCATACAGTGTAGGTATTCGATGCCTTCTGGCATACGGTGTTTGGTTCCAGCACCAGCAGTCAAAATCTGCAGTACACCTTCGTGAACTTGGACATCAAACGCCAAAATGTGACTGCATATATAGGCAGGTACGTTGTGCTTAACCAATACATCCCAAAATGCGCGACCATCGTCTGGGTCAATATCTCGTTGATAGGCACCTGAAAACCCGTTGACCGAATGTACTGGGTGATGTCCAAAGACGAGTTTGTGGGTGGCATCGGCGTGGTTGTGGAGGGTTTGCTCGAGCCACTCTGTCTCCACCCGACCTTCACCACCAAGGGTAAGTGGCAGCGTGTGTACAAAAACCATCAGTAGATCACCCCGACGCACAAAATAACTCAAACTTTTTTGGTCATCTGGGCCGTTTTGCGGCAAGTGAGCCATCACTTCGCAGTAAACAGCTTCACTCATGTCGTCGTAGACGGTGTGATTACCTGTTGTGTGATACAGCGGAATATCCGAATCTAGCCACGCCATTTCATGGTCAAACCAATAACGCCACTGGGCGCGTAGATCATCTTCATCTGCTGTTAGGCCGCGAATTTCATCGCCGGGAAAACAGATAAATTCTGGCGCTGGTGTGAGTTGTGAAATAACCTTGTTAACCGCTGCAAAAGTTTGTTCGTGAGGCGCGCCAGCAACACCTGAACAGGCATCTGCGTAGCAGACAAACTGGTGACCCTCTTTATTTTGGGGAGCCAAGGCGCGAATAGAGGCTGTACTAGTAATCTTCATTAGCTATTGTACGCACCAGTAGCAAGTTTACAAGCTTGCTAAACTTCTTGCCACAAACGCAAAACTGATGATCACAAAAGTAAGTTTTACCTTATCTTAATCTTCTTTGCACATTTTCACATAAACATTGTAATTTTGGCTTGGATTACTTGGGCTTAAAGTGTAGCTTAGGCTTTGATTAGCCCTGATTTAGACACAATCCTATGCTCAGTGTTGTCCTTGTGTGACGCAACTACACGCTCGAGTAAGAATTTTGTAAGAGTTAGTTTGCTGTCTTGCTGTTGCGACGTTCACTGACATTCATGGGCAGTTGACGTTGACATACATCAAGGGGTTTTATATGCATCATTCTTCTTTATCATCCTCGCTTGCGTTGCGCATTATGAGTTTAATTATGGTGATTGCTTTGGCAGCCTGTGGTCGCAGCCCAGCACCAAGTAGTTTTGAGTCTGAATCAGCCAGTCCACTTCTCGGTATGGCTGAACTTGGTACAGGTCTAGATACCCAAAGCCTAGTTCCCGGCTTACAGTTTTCTGAAGTTGACCGTGAGTTTGTTGATGTTGATGGGGTACGCATCCAACAAGTCACCTACGAAGTTGTGAATGACTCTGACCAAAACATCACCAACCTATCGCTCTATAGTGTGCAAACCGCTGTCACTGTCCCAGGTACAAACA
>JBCCBI010000308.1:0-6770 GCA_039034155.1 Deinococcota bacterium
AATGCCTACGGGAATGGTCATCATGCTTTCAGAGGTTGTGATGATGAATGGCCAAAAAAATGCGTTCCACGCACCAATGAATGTGACGATGGCAAGCGCTACAGTGATACCGTAGTTAATCGGTAAAAACACATTAAACAAAATGCGCCATTCATTAGCACCATCAATCACTGCGGAATCGCGCAGTTCACGCGGTACAGTATCAAAAAACTGCTTGTAGATGATAATCACCACAGGGGCAATAAGCTGTGGCAAAATGATGCCCTGATAACTGTTGATGGCTCCAAGGTCGTTCATCAGGATAAACAAGGGCACAGTCAACGCTTGCCCGGGAATCATGAACCCAGCTAGCAAACTCCAAAATAGAATGTTTTTACCCGGAAATGAAAGCTGTGAAATGGCGTAGCCGCATAACATACACAGCAAAATCACCAGCCCTGTAATGACCACGGCTGTAAGTACACTGTTGGCATACCAGCGCATTAACCCACTCTCGGTAAGTACCCGCCTGTACGCTTCAAAACTAATCGGTAAAGGGATAAACGAGGGCGGACTTGCCAGCACATCACTTTCGCGTTTAAGTGAGGTCACAACAGCCCAATAAAGAGGAAATGCCCACAGCGCAGCTAGAATGAGCGCGACGAGCGTACCCACAATCCCCGGCACGTTAGGACGGCGACCTGGTCTTGTAGTCACCTTGACTTGGGGGGCGCTACCCGTTGCCATTATGCTCATGCTTGTCCTCCAGCACGTAAAAAGCGGTACTGCAATAGCGACGCTACTAAGATGATGATAAACAGTGCCATGGCAATCGTTGACGAATAACCACCATCAAACCGTTGAAATGCTTCGCGGTACATATATTGTAAAGTCACCATGGTGGAGTTAAACGGGCCACCACCCGTGAGCAAGTACATCTGATCAAAAATTTTGAGCTGGGCAATGAGTTGCAACATTAACACCAATGCCGTAATGGGCCACAATAAGGGCCAAGTGATGTAGCCAAACTTTTGGAGGCCGTTAGCACCATCTAGCGACGCTGCTTCGTAATACTCTTTGGAAATACCTTGCAACCCAGAAATAAATAGCAACATATTAAACCCAACCGTCCACCACACAGTAATAAACGCAACACTGGGCATCGCCCATGTGCGGTTGGTAAATACTGCGATACTTTCCCCGGTAAATAGTTGGAACACGGGTTGTAAGATGCCAAATTGAGGGTTCAAAAGCCACTGCCACACAAGCGTAACAACACTCACAGGCAACATGTACGGCAAAAAGAAAGCTGCTAACACAACACTCCGGAGCCGCTTTAAACGTATAACCATGAGCGCAAACAGTAAGCCCACAAAGGTGTTGGGAATAACCGTCAGCAGGACAAAGTAAAAGGTGTTTCTAAGCGACCGCCAAAAGAGCCTATCCTCCATGAGCCTGCGGTAGTTCTCGAGCCCAATAAAGCGACCCTCACCAATTAAGGGGGCTTCTGTAAGACTGAGTTGAAACACCCGAAACGTGGGATAGATAAAAAAGAGTAAATAAAGGAGTACAAATGGCGTCACAAACAGTAGCGCGTCACGCCACATGCGCCATTTGCGTCTGGAAACTGACCGAAGTGCCATAGCGCTCCTTATCATCAGAAAGTAAGCAAAAACATCCCGCGCCCCTAATCTTGTCTAGGGCACGGGACCACAACATTTAGCGCATTTGAGACTGTAAATCTTCAGCGAACAGGTCAACTGCCTCTTCAGCAGAAATCTGACCGCTTAAAGCTGGTTCTAAAAAGTTGCTGACAGCATCGTAAAGGGGTGATGCAACACCAGTAGAGGTTGAGCGAGATTCAAAGACGGAGTTTTCAGCAAGCGACACGTAGGTTGCATTGGGTTCTAATTCTTGATACTCCACACTTGCTGTCACGGGTGAATACGCAGGAATATGCCCGGCTTCTGCCCACGAAATGCTGTTTTCATTCATCCAGGCAATGACCTCGAGCACGGCAGCTACTTTTTCGTCGCTAATGGGGTTGCTGGTGCTAGCCGGAATGGCAAAGGTGTGTGCGTCTACCCAGGTAGCAGGTTGGTCAAACAGCACCGGAAAGGCAACTGCACCCCAGTCAAATAACTCGCCACTTGCTTCTAGGTCGATCATGGTGGGAACTTCCCAGACGCCGTTGATGGTGAAAGCTGTTTCACCGCTCGTAAATAAGGCAACTGAGGACGGATAATCCACGTTTTCTCGAGCGTAGCCGTTTTCAACCCAGTCTTGCATGGTCCGTAAAGCTATCTTGGCTTCATCACTGGCGTTGACCATGCCATCTGCGACGAGGGGCGGCGCACCTGCTTGCTGATTTAGCAAACTGTAAAAAATGCGGAACACGTTACCTGCTTCGTTGGAATTACCAAACGATAACGGCAAATAACCTGCGTCAGCAATTTGTTGCAAGCTAGCGCTAAAGTTGTCTGCGCCGTCGATACCTAGGGGCAACCCATCTTCACCAAGCAAATCCACCTCGCTCAAAATTTCTTTGTTGTAGTAAAGAATAATCGAGTGAACATCAAACGGGATGCCGTAAAGCTGGCCGTCGATGGTAGCAGCCTCAACTAAACCCGGTTGATAATCATCTTTGGAAATACCGGCAGCGGCCAGTTCTTCGTCGCTGATAGGACGCAACACCCCTTGTTCAATCCCCAGTGGATAGCGTGACATATGGTAGGTCATGACGTCAGGTTGTTCGCCCACAGCAGCCGAGGTTTGCACTTTGGTGTAAAACGGCACGCCCCACTCGAGCGTTGTAGCGTTAATTTGGATGTCGTCGTGGGTGGCGTTAAATTCATCAATAAGGGCTTTCATACGCACGCCGTCACCACCGGATAAAAAATCCCACCAGACAACTTCAGTTTGGGCAAACGCCACGCTCAATAATGTTAAGACTAGGCCAATACTAAGTAGTTTTTGTTTCATTTACCTCTCCTCGTAACCTCTAAAAATGAGCATCCTAGAGGTGAATTCAGCTTAGGGTTGATGACGTAAAACTGCTCCTAAAGTATCTCGATGGTCACCTCACTTCCCTCGAGTTGCTTTTGCCAAGGATGCCAGGGGTATCTTGGGGTTGCGGTCCATGTAGAGCAAGCCGTTTTGCTCTTGAAAGGTATCGGTCAGTTGGGTGTAACAAAAGCCAGCTAAGTCAGTCGAAATCGCCTTAATCATGGCGGCGTAAAGCTTGAAGAGATGCTCAGGACTACTCACTTCTTGGTAGCCCCAACCAACTTCTTCTGGCCTAGGACTGTAGCGGATGCCGCCAAATTCACTTAGGATGATGGGCTCATCTGTCACAGGTGATCCCGCTAACACAGTGGCGCGGCCGTGTTCTAGCAAGACGTTAAAACTGGTATGTTGACTCGCCTCGACTGAACCGTAGCGCGCCGCAATCACCTCTACATCGCGGGTGTAATCGTGCAGGGTAAGTAAGTCACTGTCAACGTGCTCCCAGCCATCATTGCCAATGACCAGCCGGCTTGGGTCAAGGGCTTTAGTGAGGTGATACAAGCCGGCAACAAAATGTTGTTGTGCCTGGGAATGAGCCAAGTCAGACACGCCCCAAGATTCGTTAAAGCACACCCACGTCACCACACAAGGGTGGTTATAGTCGCGTTCGATGACCTCGAGCCACTCTTTGGTTAAACGCTCAATACTGTCGGGGGTAAAGTGATAGGCGCTAGGCATTTCTTCCCAAACCAATAGACCCAGTTTGTCTGCCCAGTACAAAAAGCGCGGGTCTTCAATTTTTTGGTGTTTGCGCACGCCGTTAAAGCCCATAGCTTTAGCAAGTTCAACATCTTTTTTAAGCGCGTCACTGCTAGGTGATGCTAAAAGACTTTCTTCCCAGTACCCCTGGTCAAGCGCAAGACGCAAAAAGTAAGGCCGGCGGTTAAGGAAAAATTTACCTTCCCGCGCTTCTATAGCGCGCAGTGCGGTGTAAGATGTGACCTCATCGACAATCTCAGTACCTTGCTTGAGGGTTAGTTCAACATCAATTAAGTTAGGCTGTTCGGGCGACCAAGCCACACGATGCCACTCTTCAAATCCGTTGAGTGCTAAACCGACAGTTCGCTCGAGGCTCGTTTTTCCCAGCTTTAACGTGTCGTCAGCAAGGGCTTCACCGTTACAGGTGAGCTTTACCTAGGCTGAGGCCGTCACCATTAGCAGGAAGCTCACTCACATCAAACCGGCAGGCAATGCTGTGACCGTGATCGCTAAAGTGCGGCGTCATACGAATGCGGCTGAGGTGCGTTTGAGAGACAGGCTCGAGCCAGACTGGTTGCCAAATGCCCGTCGTACGCGGGTACCAAATACCATGCGGTTGTTCCTGCCAGTCTTGTTTACCACGTGGTTGGCTTAGATCATGCGGGTCGTCTTCAGTGCGTACAGTGATCGTTTGTTCGCCACTTACCAACACATCGGTGATATCTGCCCAAAACGGCGTATGACCACCTTCGTGCGTTACAACAAGTTGACCATTCACCCATACCCGTGCGCAGTAGTCAACTGCGCCAAAATGTAGGTGAACACGCTTAGCCTGCCAATCTTCAGGAACCTGAAATTGCCGCTGATACCAAATGACCGGGTGAAAGCTCTCATCGTGAAGACCAGACAAAGGTGCTTCCGGGGGGAAAGGAACGCAGATCTGACCGCTCCACGTCATGTCATGGTGCCACTCGGTAGTATCAAATGAATAATTCCAAAGACCGTTTAAGTTGAGCCAAGCAGCGCGCCTAAATTGAGGGCGTGGATAATCAGTCATTAAGTTCACCTCATTAGTTTGAGTTGTCGCGATTTGAGTCATAAATTTGAGATTTAGGATTTCATACCCTGAAGCTTGAGTACAGCATTCGACTTAATAGGGTTTAATTCGATGAGATTTAATTTACGGACTTAAGTTATTAACTTTGTTAGCTTTAAGACCTTTGCGCCATAGGAACACTACTGACCGTTTCTTGCAAAAACTCAGGTAGTGACAACCATAGGGGACAGGGGTTATACGGTACGACAAGCACCGGGTTACGTGTTGTGATTACTTTATAAATTACTGTATCTAATTGCTAATGTCAACATCAAGCCATTCTCCCTGTTCAAAATTCAGGACCATATCTTCCAAAAAAGTTGCGTAGAAGGGTAATTTAGAGGTCTTAATCGTTGCAATATGAATGAGTGAGTAGTAAGAAGCATCAAAATCGATATTTAGACTGAGAATTACTTTATAAGTTTGTGTGACTAATGTGTATTCTAATTAAGGTAATTGTGAATCAACAAACTGAGTACACGCAAAGCGATGATAGATCCATAGGAGGTAATATCAACTTTACAGATGTCTTTGAGAGATGCATCGCCATACTGCTTTTGAGCTGTCAAAGCTGGGCAAACATGCCAAAGGTAATCTTGAGCCAAGCAATTGTGCTAGCGTTCTGTGGCATCCTCTAACTTAGTGGTAGCAGATAGCTTTATAATGTATTGAACTAAATACGACTATGAGTGAAGATGATATTAAAGTAAATATAGACAACGCAGGTGCTGTGTTGCAGCAGCTAGGTGGCACCTATCAAGAGCGTGTCATTGAACTGGATTTGGGATCAGATCAAGAAGACACGTTGGCAAAAATGAAAGCCCTAGCTTCCAAACCAAGGTTGCGCATCCTTGAATACCTAGCAGGCAAGCTATGCAATATGACCGAGCTGGCCACAGCGCTCGAGATGAACCTTGTGACCGTTACCATGCACGTTAATGTTTTGGAGCAAGCTGGCTTAATTGTCTGCGAGCATAAACCTGGCGAGCGTGGTACACAGCGAGTGTGTGGATGTATGTTTGACTGGATCAACTTTCGTATGGCCCGAAAACGCGAATTAGGCGGCGGCAAGCTGGTAGAAATACCGTTTCGTATTGGTTCATACAGCGATTTTCAGGTTGCCCCCACCTGTGGCCTAGCTAGTGAAAGTGGTTTAATTGGCTTGCTAGACGATCCTACATCGTTTTACGAAGCTGACCGACACACAGCTGAGCTATTGTGGTTTAGCAGTGGGTTTGTTGAGTACCGCTGCCCTAACCGCTTACCGAGTAGTGCTGTACTTGAGTATTTAGAACTCAGCATGGAAATTTGTTCAGAAGCGCCAACCCATCACCTCGAGTGGCCTTCAGACATTACCGTGTGGATTAACGACGTTGAACTAGGTAGCTGGACAAGTCCATCTGACTTTGGTGGGGTACGCGGCAAACTTACACCTGCGTGGCAGTGGGATACCGACACCCAATACGGGCTTTTGAAAGTCTGGCAGGTAACTGCCTCGAGCAGTCAAGTAGACGGCGTACAGATAAGCGACGTGACGCTATCAGATTTAAACATTTTAGGTCAGTCTTACATTGCTATTCGTATAGGTATTAAACCGGATGCACAGCACGTTGGCGGCCTCAACCTGTTTGGGTCCAGATTTGGTAATTACCCTCAGGACTTGGTGCTACGGTTGCGCCATCACTAAATAGTTTTGGGTAAGTTTTAGCAAATGCCCACTCGATGCTCACGCTAAGTAAGTAACAGTAGTTAGGTTGTCTCTGAGTTAGCTTTCTACATATGAGAAACCTCGTCACCTTCCAACTGCTGTGACGAGGTTTCTTTGTGGCGGGCGCACTAGGACTTGAACGCTGCGAAGTCGCTGGCGAAAATCGCTATTGCCCTCAATACCGCGAATCACCGGGTCGAATACGGCAAAGCCGTTTTCGAT
>JBCCBI010000309.1:0-6760 GCA_039034155.1 Deinococcota bacterium
AGCGGCTAGCCTTAGCACGTCATCCTCACGTAATTCTGGAACCTGACTGATGATGTCAGTGAGCTCGAGCTGACCCGTTGTAAGCGTACCCGTTTTATCAAACGCAATTACCGACACATTCCCAAAATCTTCCAGCGCAGCCCCGCCCTTAAACAAAATGCCCTGCCGCGCCGCCGCTGCGAGTGCCGACAACATCGCTGCAGGCACGCTAATCACAATCGCACAAGGACTGGCTACAACCAATAGTGTAGCGGCTTTGTAAAACGCCTCTTGCTGGGGCATGTTGCTTAGTAGCATCACGCCTAGTGCCAATGCACTACCGACAAGTACGGCGACCGTGTAGCGTTGCCCAAACCAATCACTAAACCGCTGACTTGGCGCACGTTGACTTTGCGCTTCAGTGATCAAATCAATCATGCGCGCTAGCGTGCTGCTGTGAGGCGGCTTGGTCACACGCACAGTTAACGCACCTTGCTGATTGAGGGTGCCAGCAAACACGCCATCACCAGGTTGTTTGTCTACAGGAACAGATTCTCCAGTAACAGCAGCTTGGTCAACTGCGCTTTCCCCTGTTAGCACCTCACCATCAACGGGGATAATGGCACCAGGGCGCACCAGCACAACATCCTCAATGTGAACCTGATCAATCAGCGTAATGGCGATATCATCACTTTGGATGTCGTCACTCTGAATGACTTCAGCTTGCTCGGGGCGCAGTTTCATAAGGGCGCTTACCGCCCGTTTGGTATTGCCCATGGCGGCGTGCTCGAGCACATTTGCCAGACTAAACAAAAACAACAAAAACGCACCGTCTCGAGCTTGCCCCACCGCTGCTGCGGCCAGTGCTGCAAGTACCATCAGCAAGTCGATGTCTAGTTTGCCTTGCCGAAGTTCACGGAGCGCGCCCAGTGAGGCTGGCAGGCCGCCCGCTGCAAACGTGACGACATAAACTCCCACCAGCCAAGTACGACCAACATCTGCGCTTGTAAGCAACATTGCAATTATCATTCCCAGCAATGTCACCAACGTAAGCACAGCACCTACGATAACTTGACGCCTATCATCATCTAACCTTGAATCTGTGGATGATAAAGGCGTTACAGGAGCAGCTTGTTGAGATTGATCAGTCAGATCATCTAGCTCGAGCCTATTTTGGGATAAGGGTCTTTTGGAAGACACAGGTGAGGTTGCCATAGCTAAATCATAATCGGAATGATTCCTATTTACAATAGCTGATTGACTCACATTCGCTAGTTACAGTAGCTCGGATGGTGTGGACTCAGTAAGGGCTTATATGAGTCCTCAGTGGAAATGACGATATCACCTAAAAAACTTTAGAATCACACTGCATTGATGATGCCATTAACACACATCACCTTTTATACGAGGGCATAAGCTATAAAATCCATCTTCAAACGTGACCTCAGACCAGCATCATGTGACATAATTGAGAATGAGGTCAACGAAACAATGACAATTAATCCTGCATCTAACTATGCATCACCTATCAGCAATCAAACTTTTCAAATACCGCCCAAGGCAGTCTCATGATTGGGGTTGACTTAGGCACCACCAACGTGCGCATTCACATGAAAGGCAAAGGCATTTTGCTGCGCGAGCCTGCTGTGATTGCAATGAGTAAAGATACCCAAGAAGTCAAAGCCGTTGGCGAAGAAGCGTACCGCATGCTCGGCCGTACGCCCGGCAGCATTGTCGCGGTGCGTCCCATGGCAGACGGCGTGATTGCCGACTACTCGCTCACTGAAAAAATGCTTAAAGCGTTTTTGAACAAAGTTGTTAAGGGTGCTAGCCGTCTGTTTAAGTACAACATTATGGTTTGCGTGCCTAGCGGCATCACTGAGGTAGAACGGCGCGCTGTTTTACAAGCTATTAAACAGGTGGCACACAAAGTGTACTTGATCGAAGAACCTATTGCAGGGGCGATTGGCTCAGGCATCAACATCGCCGAACCCGTAGGGTCTATGGTGGTTGATGTTGGCGGTGGCACGACTGACATTGCCATTATGAGTTTGGGCGCCATTGTCGTGGCGGAATCGCTAAGGATTGCTGGTAACACCTTTGATGAAAACATTATTCGTTACATTAAAGACAAAGAAAACTTGCTGATTGGCAGCCGCACTGCTGAGGAAATCAAAACCAGCGTTGGTGCTGCCCGCATCAATACACCTGGCGACATTATGCATATGGACGTGCGCGGGCGCGACCTCATTAACGGCATGCCCAAAACCATTTCGGTGAGTACTGAAGACGTGGTGCGGGCGCTTAAAGACTCGTTGGATAAAGTTAGTGACGGCCTAAGGCAAGTGCTCGAGCAAGCCCCCCCTGAACTCGTTTCAGATGTGATTGAGCGGGGTATTGTCTTAAACGGCGGCGGCGCGCTGCTGCGTAACCTAGACAGCTTTTTAGGGGATGTTGCAGATATTCCGGTAGCTGTTGCTGAAAACCCTACCGATTGCGTCGTTATTGGCACCAGTCAAGCGCTCGACATGGTGCACGTGCTGCAAGGGGGTCTAGTCATCGGTGGTGGGCGGCGTTAATGCATCTACCCACCCTCTGTGCTAGCACCATCTACTCTAACAACATAGTCGATTTTAACAACATAGGCGCTGGTAGTTTTGTAATGGTAACGAGGTAATCCCGTGCCTAACGGTCGCCAACACGAAACTATTAACCTTGTTAGCTTTGTAGCACTAGGAAGCGGCTACGCATTTGCGCGCTCCCAAGGCCTGCTTGAAACCAGACCCTTGCTTACGTCTATGAGTTTATTAAGTAGTTTTTCCGTCAGCTACGTGCTGGGAACATTTCTGGTCACGCCCGATCTCGACCTTGCCGAAAACCGGGTACGTGCGAAGGGGCACTGGGGCATACTGGGCTGGTTGTGGGTGCCCTATGGCAAGTTATTTTCACACAGAGGCCGCTCGCATACGTGGTTTGTTGGGCCATTCACGCGGCTTGCCTACCTAGCTATTCTGGGTGTGTTTGGACTTACTTGTGCAGCGCTCATCGCATCTGCCTTAGGTCGTGGCTTGCGCTTACAAACCCAAGTGTCGCGCTATTGGTTTGAAATTGGCTTGGGAATTATTTTTGGCTATTACATCTCGCAGTGGTTTCACCTACTTGCCGATGGCGTGTTTCCTTGGCACGGGCACAGCTTGCGCAGACGCAGGTCAGGTAGCAAGCGAAGGGCACGTAAACGCAAATCGCGCAAACGAGCCCGTTAGTAGTCAGGGTTGATGACATTAGTCAGCTATATTTAACTGCTTGTAGCTAGGTTAGCTATCTTTGAAGCATCCACCCCTCAACCAACCTCGAGCATTCAGCGCAGGATTAGCGTCAATCGTATCGTTGACAAGACCTAGTGGCTCGAATAACTTGTCTAAACCACTTACACCATGAACCTATATTTCGCTAGCGTCGTTGCTTTACAATGATTTGAGCAGCATTGTTATAATCAATTTATCGTGCTGGGAACTGGGTGCTAAGCTACCGTGTCAGAAGCTATTTTTGAAGGCAAGCTCCGCGAGGGGCTGCTGGCTAACACACTACAATATCTGTCGCTCAATCAAATGACCGGGTGCTTGGTGTTACGTAAACGCAGTGGCATCACTGGCAAGGTTTTTTTTGAGGGCGGCAAGCTTGTGCACGTGGTTGCCGACAGACAGCTTGGCGTGGCTGCACTAGCGCGGTTACTCACCTGGCAGGTTGGGCGTTTTGGCTTTTTTGAAGACGTACCTAGTCCCGCTCAAAGCATTAAAATTTCACTAGACCACGCACTTATGCAAGCCAGTTACGAAGTAGACGTGAGCATTAAACTGCGCTCGCCGCTCACCCCTAGTAGTGTGCTCAGCATGCGTGAAGATGCGCCCTTAAACAGTACCAACACTGTAGCGCTCGAGCTAAAAACACTTTTGTTACTGCGCTATTTAGATGGCCGCTCGAGCCTCGGCGAAATTGCGGAGCGCTTTGGCGTACCATTTGCGGACATCCTCCAACCGGCAGACGAACTTCTAAAAGGCGATATGGTGCACCTCACCGCCAAGGGTAAGTACCTTGAACCGGCGTTTATTGATGAACTCACCGAGCTTGCCCTAGACTTTGTGAGTCCTGTTGCCGATGTACTTGTTGAGGACTTACTTAAAGACCTAGGGCTTTCTGCGAGTACCGTCTCAGAAGATGACGTGTCAACGCTGCTTAGCGGTCTGCAGCACTACTGCCAACACAATCAAGGCTGTGAGGACTTCAATCGCGCTGCCAAAGACTTGTGTCACCGTCATGGGCTCGAGTTCGTCGCCTAGTTCGTCGCCTAAACCCCACAGCTTCACAGCATCCCCCACAATCCCAACAATGTCTCGGTGATAGCATCACCTGTACATCATCGTATTAACAGATCTAAAGATTGCGAGGATTTTTATGCCTAAAGCCGTTTGGAACGACACCGTTATTGCCGAAAGTGATGCCACTGAGTTAGTTGAAGGAAATCACTACTTTCCACCTGAGGCTGTCAACATGGACGTGCTGACCCTGACCGATCGCCACACTGCCTGTCCTTGGAAAGGTCAAGCCAGCTACTACACCATTAACGCGAACGGTGAGCAACTTGTCAACGCTGCGTGGACCTACTTAACACCCAAAGATGCCGCCAGTAACATCACTAAGCACGTTGCGTTTGACCGCCGGGTGACGGTCTCCTAGATAGTGTCTGCTTAGTAGACATTCATAAAAACATCTAAAAAGTTTTTGCAAAGACCGTCTCATGCTTGATGTTCAATGCTGAAGATGATCTGTAAGACGGATTATCTGCTTCATCCACGTAAGTAGACCTGACCTCATCAATGGCAAGTGACTCAATGAACTTTCATCAACTAATGACGCTTCAACAATTCACGGTAAACTGGAATCGGAGGAAACCCATGAAACATACTTGGCTAACGTTGGTCACTGTTGGGCTTTTAAGCAGTCTGGTACTCGCTCCTGCTCAAGACGCACCTGAGCCCGTTTACGGCGGCGAGGCGAGCGTTGGTATTGTCGCTGAACCGCCCGGTTGGGACCCTAGCGCGTCTACCTCACAAGAAATTGCTCGAGTTGTCTACCGCAACGTGTTTGAAGGCCTCGTAAGTATTGACCGTGAAGGCATGATTGAACCCACCCTCGCTGAATCGTGGGAAGTTTCTGAGGACGGCCTTACCTGGACGTTCAACTTGCGTGAGGGCGTGCTATTTCACAACGGCGACCCGCTCGAGGTCAGCGATGTTATCGCCAAGTTTGAACGCGCTATGGACCCTGAGTCGGGTCACACTAACAGCGCCTACTACGAAGCAATTGAAAGCGTGACAGGTGAGGACAACGTCATCACGTTTACGCTGAGCGAGCCGAACGCGAGCTTGCTTTACAACCTCGCCCGCCCAGACTCCATTATTTATCCGGCAGAACTCACTGAAACTCAACGCAGCCAGCCGGTTGGCACCGGCCCATTTGTCTTTGCCGATTACGTTGAGGGCAGCCAAGTGCGCTTAGAGGCGTTTGATGGTTACTACCTCGAGGGTGTTCCCTACCTAGACGCTGTCACCTACCGAATTATCTCTGACCCAAACGCGCAACTTGCTGCCTTGCGTGCTGGCGACATCGACCTCATTGGCACCTCGCTCAGTCCGGAAAACGCCTTACAAGTGCAAAGCGATCCCAACCTCAAACTCACCCAAGGCACGGCCACCACCGAAATCACGATGGCGCTCAACAACTCGCGTGAGCCGCTCAGTAATCCGCTTGTGCGCCAAGCCATCACCCACGCCATTGACAAAAATGTGATTGTGGAAGGTGCTATGTTTGGCTTTGGCACCGTCATTGGCAGCCACGCCACGCCCACTGAACCTTACTTTGTGGATGTTGAGCCTTATCCGTATGACCCCGAGCGCGCTCGAGCCCTCCTTGCTGAAGCTGGCTATCCAGACGGTTTCAACATCACCTTTGAACTGCCCGAGCCTTACAACATTGAGCGGCGCAGCGGTCAGGTGATTGCCCAACAACTTGCTGAGGTTGGCATCACCGCAGACGTGAGCGTGGTCGAGTGGGGCACGTGGATTCAGCGGATTTTCTTAGGTTCCGACTACGACATGACCATTATTGGGCACAGCGAACCGCGCGATATTGGTATTTACGGCAACCCCGATTATTACTATCAGTACGACAACCTTGAGGTACAAGAGTTGCTTGCAAGTGCTGAGCTAGCTGCCAGTGAAGCCGAACAGCTTGACATTTTAGGACAAGTTGCCCAAATTATCGCGGAAGACGCTGTGAACGTTTGGGTGATGAGCCCGCCATATTTAGCGGCTGCTGCTAATGATCTTTATGGCTACTGGGAAAACCAGCCGATTGTAGCGATTGATATGACCGAGGTCTACCGCGCGCCCTAAAATTGATATGAGCTACAAAAATTAGACAAGCTACTTAAAGAGGGGAAGTATAAAATATCTTCTCCTCTTTTTGTTTTCCCATTGTGATGAGTAATGTTGCTGCCTATGATGTAACTTTTCGTCAAACGAATGCTCAAGTATTAACATCTGTACTACGAGTGTATCTCATAATAGTTTCATAACACCCCATAGCTTGGAACTCATCAGCTAGCATGTCAGCGAGAGCGGGATTAAGTTTTCTATCACCGTGTAGTGAGATAGATAGTTCATGGCCACTAGCGTTATCAATCATGATAATTCCAGCCAGCTGAAGAATAGTAAATCTGCTG
>JBCCBI010000310.1:0-6757 GCA_039034155.1 Deinococcota bacterium
AGTAACAGATGACCCAGTAACAGATGACCCAGTAACAGATGACCCAGTAACAGATGATGCTGCAGAGACAGACGAACTTACGCCAGAAGTTGTACCCGAGACACCATCAGCTAGCGATGCATCCGATGCACCTACATCAGCAGATGATGTAATAACAGATAGGGCAGTAGATGATGCAGTGCCAGAGGTCGATGTCATTCCTGGACTAATAACTTCACCAGACGCTTGGCCAGCTATACTAAGTGACGAAGCTAGGGCCTTACTTGCACAAGCTGAAACAACTGCAGCACGTGCCTACACAACTTATGATACTCACACGCCAGACCGCCCTTTGTGGCGCGAAACGTTACAGTTGGCTCGGCGAGCACGTGAGTTAGCACCTGACCGGACTGAGCCAGTAAGGTTTTTAGCAGAAATATATTTGATTACCGAGTGGTATTTTCGGTCCTGGGAAACCTGGCTCGAGTACATTGATTTAGGTGGTGAACTGGACAGTAGCGCACTTACTCAGCTCAGTATTGCTGGTAAAAACATTGGCTATCTAAGCTACCAACAAGAAAATCTAGACAGAGCAGAACTGTTTTTTGGTGAGGTCTACGAGCTCAACCCAGAAGATACCGAAGCGCTCATGTGGCTAGGGCGGCTTAATTTTGAGCAAGCGGATCCTGAAGCAGCTCTGCCTTTTTGGGAAGAAGCTGTCCAGCGCGATCTGCGCAGCCCCCAAGCCCAAACAGCTGTTTACTTTTTGCAACGCACCCAGAGCCAGCTTATCTACGGTGTAGACGCTAGTAATGCGTTTTATGACGGGTTTGAAGCTTACGAGCGTAGTAATTTGGAGTCAGCACTGACTAGTTTTGTGCGGGCGATTAACCTAAATGATGCCTACCGTCCTGCGCTACAACTAGCGGGACAGGTGAATTTGGAACAAGGTAACCTTGCTCAAGCACGTCGGTTCTACCGTCAAGCAGCAGCCATTGATGCCCTTGAGGACGAACCTAGGTACTTTCGTGCTGAGGATGTTGACGCAAGCCTTTATGGTGAAGATGCTATTACCGCGTTTCAAGCAGGTGTACGTGCGTTTGAAGCCAATAACCTCAGCGCTGCTCGCCGTGAATTTGCGCGTGCAACGGCACTTAGCTCAGGCTACGCTGCAGCTTGGTTGTGGCGCGGGTATGCTGAGTTTGAGCAGGGCAATTTGCAGGCAACGGTGAATGCGTTTGGACAAGTGGCGCGGCTCGAGCCAACCAACGCTAGCTTTAATACTGTGTTAGGACAAGCGCAAGCGCAACTTGCTGCTATTGCTGCTGCCCAAGCCGCGCAAGCTCGAGCCAGCGTTATTGCGGCTGCCCCAGCAAATCCGGTAAATGGTGTAACACCAACCCGCGATCCAAATATCATCAACGTACCCTCGCTACCTAGCGGTGGGCCGGTGGTCTTGCTTGATGTCACATATACCCACAATGGTAACTTTGACCTAGACACAGGAGTATCTACCGGAACGCGGGCATTTACGTTCTTAGAAGTACCCGGGCAGGTTCCAAACAACTTAGCATTCCCTGTGAACTACGCTGCTGGTACGCTTTATCAACGGCTCGAGGTACGCAGCAAACCCAGTGGTTTTCCGGTGCGGTATCAACATTGTTTGCTACAAAGTGAACTAGCCTTTCGAGGGGATAATTTGTCGTCTGTGTCTGCCTGTAGTGATGCCAACGGCCTTACCTTTACGGGCCCAGGTGTATACGAACATGTGCAGCCGTTGAGTGCCTTGGCAAGGGCTGGTTCATTTAACTGGCAACAGCGTATTGGTAGGCAAGTGCTTATTTTAAAAGATCAGCAAGGGCTGCCTATTGATAACCGTTATGGGTTTGATGGCAGATGGTACGCAAGCCCCATTTTTAGCTTGTATTACCCTATGCAAATTCGTTACACAGCTGTGTTGGTGCCTGCTGGTGGACAATTTATAGGCTGGCCCTAAGTGTTGCTATTTTGATGTTTGTAAGCATCGGTTAACATATTGGTTCAAGGGCGATCGCAAATGCTTTGGACTGGCTTTGTCATGTAATGATCTTGGAAGAAAGGTCATAAGCTTATGTTGACGATGCTGAAACGTATGTGCTGCGAGCATCAGTGTGCTGTCTGAAAGTAATTTTGAAGCCCTCGAGAGTATCTGTAAACACTAGATAGTAAGATGTGGCAACCGCTCTTGGGTTTAAAGGTTTCTCAAACAAATGATCTACTAATGTAAGCCTCAAAGGTCGTTTTGTGCAATGAGTGGGGTTGGGTATACTTGAGTATGCAGTCGCCTACCAACTTGTCCACTCATCAACCAGATTATGCTGCTCGTCAAACCAAACTTACACAACTTCCCTGCGATGTTGTTGCACTGGTACCGGGTGCATCGCTCAAATACTTTACAGGGTTAGATTTCCATTTGTCTGAGCGCCCTATCATTGTGTTTTTTGGAGATTTTGGTGCAGCGGCTATTGTGCCTGAGTTAGAGCAGTCGCGCATTACGGCACGTGCAGACTTGACCATGACGTGTTTCCCGTGGCGAGATGAACAGGGGTATCAAGGTGCCTTTCAAGCTGCTGTAGATAAGCTTGGTTTAGCTTGGGGTAGATGGCATGACCATGCGCGTCACGGAATACCTCGAGCTACAACGTGCTGCTCCTAGCCTTACCATCACGCCTGTTGAACGCGATCTTATTGCTATTCGTGCCCGCAAAGACGCTGCTGAAGTTGCTGCTCTGAGACAGTCTATCGCTTTATCGGAACGAGCTTTACACGCTGTGTTTGCTAAACTTAAAGTAGGCATGACCGAACGTGACATTGCGCGTGAACTTGCTGATGCACTGACTGCTGAAGGCAGTCAGCAGCTTAGCTTTGCTCCCTTAGTGCAACTTGGTGAAAACAGTGCGTTTCCACATGGGACGATTTCTGATCGGACCCTGCAGGAAGGTGACATTGTGCTGGTTGATTTTGGGGGGAGTTACGGAGGCTATCCGGCAGATATTACCCGCACGGTGTGTTTTGGCACGCCGCCAGAAGGTTTTGTTAAGATGTTTGAGACTGTTCTCGAGGCCAACCTTGCGGCGATTAACGTTAGCGGACCAGGTGTGCCCATGCAAGAAGTTGATCGGGCTGCTAGATCAGTCATAGATGCAGCAGGTTACGGTGAATATTTTATTCATAGAACAGGTCACGGGCTTGGCCTGGATGTTCATGAACCCATCCCTCAACTTGCTGAAGGTGTGACAGAGGTGCTCGAGCCTGGCATGGTATTTACCATTGAACCAGGGGTATACATTCCTGGCCTCGGCGGGGTGCGGCTTGAAGACGATGTGTGTGTTACAGAAGACGGTATTGATGTTTTAACTCATTTTCCAAAGCAGTGGCAGCTGAGGTGAGATTGGGTGTAGCGTGACACGTTCCTGGTTTTCCAAGTTATGTTGCTCAACAATATGTCTCAGCAATGTTTCTTAGGTGATGTTCTTTGGCAAGGTAAGGTATTATGACGAGGTTTGAGCGTAAGTACTGCATAAAGTTTTAGAGATTAAGACAAGCGTGACTAATAAAAAGAGCGAAAAATGGAATCTATACAGAGTTTAAATTAACATGAAATTGGTTATTGTGTAATGGATAAGGTAGTAAAACCCCATCAACTAGCCTCAGCAAAGGCATCTGATAGTATGTCTGATGACGTAACTAGTCTTACAGAAAAGCATTCTGAAAGATCGTTGATCGGGGTGTCTCAGCAGCCACATGAGCATGACGATGCAGCTGCCTTGCCGGTAGAACCAGGGCTTAAAAAGACGCTCGAGCGGGTGCTCGAGATGGATATTCTAACGCTTGCTGATCTTAACGATCCGGAACGTCAGGGCGCGTCAGCGGGTCAGCAAAGTTCCCGCGGTCAAGCGAGTGAATATCAAGCAAATCCTTCGCAACAGCAGCGTCAGCTTAAACCAGCAGAGTTAATTGCCAAAATCCCTGACATTGAGTCCATTCCAGACGATCACATGCGGTTAAAGACACTTAATGAGCTCGCGTGGTCGTTAGCAGACGTAGCTCGTGCTTCAGATGATACGGAACGTGCTAAAACACTGGCAAGCCGCGCAAAACATTTGGCAGAAAGCTTGCACGACACTAGTGCATTGGCACACAGTTTGCGCACGCTAGGGATTTGTGAAGCCAAACAGCACAACGATCACGCTGCTACCCAAATACTCTTAGAAGCTTACAAACTTGCCCAACGCAATGCTGACGAACAAACCGAAATAGACATTCTGCGCTGTTTAGCTAACAGTTACTACAACCTGGGTGATTATACGTTGGCGTTAGCACATAGCCTCGAGATCCTCGAGCTTGCTCGGCGCCTACTTGACCGCCATGCGGAGGCATTTGCATTTAACTTAATTTGTAAAACGCAAATTACCATTGGCTCATATCATGAGTCATTAGAAAATGCCTTGCGTAACCTTGAACTGCTCGAGTCGATGGACGGTTCTTATGAAGAAGCGTTTCACTGTTACACCAACTTAGGACTCACCCACCGCTACTTAGAAAGTTTTGATCGCGCCCACTACTTTTTTCGCAAAAGTTTAGACGTTGCCGAACGCGGGCAGCGCTCTTGCCTTAAAGCGGAAGCACTGGCAAATCTAGCAGATACCTACAACTTACAAGACGAGCATACGCTCGCCTTTGCCATGCTAGACCGCGCACGAGATCTGCTAGAAACCTGTGATGATGTGACGGTGTCCGCGCGGACACTGATTAGTATTGGTGCAACTCTAATCAAAGAAAATAAATTAGACGCAGCCTTGCACATGCTGCAGCGCTCCTTGAGTTTGTTAGAGCAAACTCCTCATGTCCATCAGCAAATTTGGGCATTAGAACACATCGGTGAAGTTCATCTTAAACAAGAGGATTATTCACTGGCCTTGCACTACTTTATGCAGGTGCTTAATCTAGCTGAGATTAGTGGTTCTAAAAAGTATATTTACCAGGTTCATTACTGGTTTTCACAGACCTATGAATCTTTAGGAGATATGAGTAAAGCTTTAGAGCACTACAAGTTATTTGACCAAGTTAAAGAAGAAGTCCTGAGCCAGGTTAATGCCCAAAAATTACGTAGTACGGTTATTCAGTTTGACCTCGAGCGAGCTGAGCGCGACAAAGAAATGCATAAACGCAACAACCTCGCCATTGTTAAGGCCTACCAAGAGCTAGATAAAACCAAACGCGCGTCTGAAGAGGCTTTAGCAGCCCGCACTGCCATTTTGGAAAGTATTGCGGACGGCTTTATTTCACTGACGGATCAATTTAGGTTTCGCTACTTGAACCCGGTGGCTGAAGCTTACTGGCAGAAAAAGGCATCCCAACTTTTAGGTCGCAGCTTGTGGCAAGAGATGCCTGAAATTGTGAGCCATCAGCGCTCATTTGAGCGGGTTTATAAACGCGGTGAAGCAGAGCGTTTTGAGCTTAGAGTTCGTGAGGGCAATTGGCTCGAGGTGCGCCTCTTTCCAGCCGAAGAGGGTGTGTCAATGTACTTTAACGACATCACCGAGCGCAAAAAAGCTGAAGCTGACCGCGAACACTACCTCAAACTAGTTCAAGCTGAGCACGAACGTGCTGCTGCCCGGTTACGCGAAGCTGAGCGTTTGCAAGTTGAACTCGATAAGAAAAACCAAGAGCTAGACAAGAAAAACCGTGAACTCATCCGGCTGAGCGTGCAAGACGGACTCACTGGGCTTTATAACCGCCGTTATTTGGACAACTATCTTGCTAACGAATTTGCTAGTGTCAAGCGTTATCAGCACCCACTTACGGTATTATTGTGCGATATTGATCACTTTAAACACGTCAATGACAATTTTTCACACGCTGTAGGCGATCAGGTACTACGCTACATCGCTAAAATCTTAATTCAACAAACGCGTGAAACGGACCTCGTCGCTCGTTATGGCGGCGAAGAATTTGTGATTGCGTTCACCAATACTATCTTAGCTGACGCCCTAGCTGCAGCTACCAAAATCCGCGAATTTATTGAGAGTTACCCATGGCAGCAAGTTCACCCAGACCTAAGTGTCACCTTGAGTGGCGGACTTTGTGCAGATACTAGCGTGGACACCTACGAGCAAATGCTTAGCATTGCTGATAAAAAGCTGTACGAAGCCAAAGATGCTGGACGTAACCAAGTCCTTTCTTAGACGACTTTCAAATGTCAATGTCAACTTCCAAGCGATGCGGCTGGGTCACGTCAGATGAGCTTTATGTGCGCTATCACGATGATGAGTGGGGTGTACCCGTTCACGACGACCAAAAATTGTTTGAGATGCTCATTTTGGAAGGTGCCCAGGCTGGTCTCAACTGGCTCACCATTCTCAAAAAACGTGAGGGATACAGGGCTGCGTTTGCTCAGTTTGATGTTGAGCAGGTAGCAGCCTTTAGCGATGCTGACGTGGCACGGTTACGTGGAAATTCGCAGATTATTCGCAACAGCCTCAAAATTGCGTCGGCAATTGGCAATGCCAGAGTATTTTTAGCCATTCAAGAAGAGTACGGCAGTTTCGATGCGTTCATTTGGTAATTTGTGGACGGCGTTCCTATCCAAAACACGTGGTCAAGCCTGAGTAATGTGCCAGCCTCAACTGAAACATCTAAAGCGATGAGTAAAGCCCTTAAAAAGCGCGGCTTTAAGTTTGTTGGGGAGACGATTTGTTATGCCTATATGCAGTCTGTGGGGATGGTAAATGACCAT
>JBCCBI010000311.1:0-6701 GCA_039034155.1 Deinococcota bacterium
CACTCACGCTGCTTATTGATGGTGGGACTAGAGGCATTCAAGACAATCGAGACATCACCTTAGCAACTATTAACGACCCATCAGCCGACGGTGTCATCACGTTTGAGTTTGAGGAGCGAACCTTACAACCTGACCTTCCTTTGTGGATTCTGGTCACGGCTGACTTTTAGAAGTTCATGTGACACTATCAAACAAATAGAGCAAGCAAGCGGGTGGCCAAAGCTGCCCGTTGTTTGTTTAGACTTCTCCTGATAATGAGAGTGGGGCTCGAGTAAGAGTTTTGTAAGAGTCCATTTGCTATTCTGCCACCATGAACACATTTTCAGTACCACCACGCCTGAATAAAGCACTTTTTATGTGCTTTCTGGTGACTGGACTTTACCTTTTGCTCTCAACTAGCGTTGCTCAAGTCACTAACTTAGATGATGCTGGACCAGGTAGCTTACGAGATGTTGTGGCAGCAGCCGCAGACGGTGACACTATCACCTTTCAAGCAGGCTTGTCTGGCACTATTAACCTAGCCAGCGGTAACATTACGATTGACGAAAACGACCTTACCATCGACGGCTCAGGAGCAACCATTACCTTGGACGGATTAGGTGTTGACCATGTCTTTAGACACATACGCACGGCTGCAGGCAACCTTACCCTCACGATTAACAACCTCACGATTCAAGATGGTGGCGCTACAGGTAATGGCGGTGGGATTTTTGGTGCGGGCAATGTTATTGTTATCAACAGTACGATAACTAATAATAGGGCGGGCAGCTTTGGCGGTGGGATTTATAGTGAAGGTGATGTTACTATTATTAACAGCGCGTTAACTGGTAACGATGCGTTCTTAGGCGGTGGGATTTTTAATAATGGCACCGTCACTGTTGTGAACAGCTTAGTCGCTCGTAATCGCGTATTCAGCGGCCTCAATGGCGGCGGAATCTACAGTGTAGGTAATGTCACTGCTATCAACAGTACGGTTACCGGTAACGAGGCGGCCTCAGGT
Source organism: Deinococcota bacterium (assembly GCA_039034155.1). GTDB lineage: Bacteria > Deinococcota > Deinococci > Deinococcales > Trueperaceae > JBCCBI01. The sequence continues at coordinate 1,001 of JBCCBI010000311.1, forward strand.
GGCAGCGGGATCACTAGCTTTGACATCGTCACCCTCAGCAACAGTTTGGTGCTAGGCAACGACCCACCTGCTAGTACACAAATCAATGTTCTGAGAGCCCCTATTCTCAACAATAGCGCTTACGGCTTCGCTGCAGGTGAATCTACAGGAGATGCCTTCGTAGGTCTCACGGTGGCAGATGTGTTTGTAGCACCTGTAGCTGTCGCCGCTCTTCTAGGTGACTACCGCCTTGCTGTGGATTCCCCTGCCATTGATGCTGGTAACAATGCTGACGCTGCTGGTATTACGACTGATTTAGATGGCAACGCGCGTATTCAAGGGGCTGCTGTGGATATGGGGGCGTATGAGTCTGCGATTGCTAGTCCTGATTCGGGTGTCATCAACCCTAACCAAGACATTCAAATCAGAAATGGCAATAGTATTTCTGCTGAGGTGATTACCTCCAATGGGTTTGAGGTCCTTTCATACGGTCCGTTTAACCGTGGTCAGGATGTTGTCTTGGAATATCTGGTTAGAAACCCTGGCGCGCAAGTATTGGAATTAGGAGAGTTTGTCCTACCTAGCTTCTTATCCGTTTTTGGTGATGCTTTACCTGAAAGTTTGGGCAGCTTTGAAAGTGCCTTATTACAAGTTAGTGTGGATACCTCAACAGCAGGTACGTTTGCAGGACAAGTGAGTCTGGCGAGTAATGACCCAGACACTAATGAGAATCCCTTTGTGTTTGACCTCATCGTTCGCATAGGTAACGAACCTGCCAACGCGCTTTACGTATTATCGGGTGTCGAACTGGACGATACAACTATTACCTCTAATCAGCAGAACGTTCCTGTTTACAGTGCTCATCTTCTTGTCCCAGAAGATTCAGCTGATATCACCATTAACTCCCTCACCATCAACACGGATGACTTCCCAGCACTCAGAGACGTAAGCTCACTAACGCTCCTCATTGATGGTGGGACGAGGGGTATTCAAGATAATCGCGACGTTGTTCTTGCAACCCTCAACGACCCAAGCTCTAATACCATCACGTTTGAGTTCGATGAACGTACCTTGCAACCTAACTTGCCGTTGTGGGTTTTGGTAGTGGCAGACTTTTAAATATGAGCATCTCCCAAGGTGTCAAAACATTTACAGGTACAAGCGCCGTAGGCCAAGCAGAAGCGGCTGAAGACGCTGAGCAACATGCCAACGAGTGGCTCGAGTCCAACAAACTCAAGCCAGAAATCATCACCATGTCTACCTCATCTACGGTTGCCATGCGCACGCCTGAAAGAAGTACCGCTTACTTGGAATTTAGTCATACCATCACCATTGCTTACAAGTTAACGGTTGGCAGTGGGCGACCAGCACCTGAGCCAGTGCAAGATACGGGGCGGCGAACTGCCAGGTCGGTATCGGTCAAGTCACCTAAACGCTAACTCGCACAATCATCTAACCCAAATACATTTAACATCCTGCCACTGATGTGAGGCAGGATGTTTTGGTGTGTACAGCAAACACAGGGTTGGACATGACAACCTCAATATGACTGGTTTGGTACTTCCTAGTTTTGTTTGTGGGAGTGTCTTGTTGCAAACTGGCGAGGTATGTTGCCGGGATGCTTACGGATACAAACCCCTCGAGCAATAACGTAAAGCCTAAGTCCAGAACTACCCCTTAAGCTGTTTGATCATAGACGCTATTTTCTCACCATTCTTGCCCTCGTTTGACGTCCCAAGATCAGGCATAGGGTAGCGTTCGTCTGCAGCAGGCAAAGATTGCTGATTGTACTCAACTTGGGCAATCACAACTTCCTCGAGGTTAGTAATACGCTGTTCATAACGTTGGTTTTGCTCTCTTAAAGCTGCCAGGTCAGCCGTCAGTTCTTCTATCACAGGACCCGCTTGCTGCTGCTGTGCTTTGATAATTTTTTCAAACATGCTGGATAGAATCGCAATGATAGGAATTGAAAGTGCCGTAAGCGGGATTAAAACCCAAACCCAACCCATGTGAACTCCTTAGATAATTTCAAGATACCAGCTAGTGAGCTAGTTTAATTGCGCCAAACTTGCTTCAATGCCAGCAAGTAAGCCCTTAGACTCTTCCAAGCGCCGTTTTTCTTCAGCGACAACTTCCGCTGGCGCGTTGTCTACAAATTTAGCATTGCCCAGTTTTTTCTCACTTTTGGCAATATCTTTTTGTAAACTGGCAAGGCGTTTTTGTTGGCGGGCCTGCCAAGCATCTATGTCGATGAGTCCCTCGAGCGGCAGTGTCAACTCTAAGTCCGGCACAATTTGCGAGAGGGATGCACCCTTAACCTCAGTTTGTAATTTTACCCTTGCTAGACTCTCGAGCACGGTTGCATTGTCATCAATAACTTGCTTGGCGTTCCCACCAATTACGAGCGGAATTTCTTGATTTGGGGCGATGTTGGCCTCGGTTCGTAAATTACGTGAGGCAGTCACCGCATCTTGTAGGTTTTTGAAATGCTGCTCAGCGTCTGGGTTGATGAGTTTGTCGTCAACTTCAGGATACGTTGCCCAACCAAGTTGCGTTTCAAAGCCAAACGCTTCGTATAGTTCACTGGTAATAAACGGAATGAGCGGATGCAAAAGTTTGAGGATGTCTGTAAATACGCGCCCAAGTATCGCTTTGGTGCTGGTATTGCCCTCACGAAGCGCAGGTTTGGCAGCTTCTAAATACCAATCACAAAACTCTGACCAAACAAAGTCGTAGAGGCGGCGGTTGGCTGCACCAATATCATAAGTATCTAGCAAGTCGGTAACGTCTGCAACGGCACGCTGCAAACGGCTCAGTATCCAGCGGTCCGGGAGAGTTTCTAGTTGAGCATTAGCATCCAGATCGATGCCATCGTCTAAGTACATCATGGCAAAGCGGGCGGCGTTCCAGAGTTTGTTGTTGAAGTTGCGGCCCATCTCCACACGGCGGCCGTCCCAACGGATGTCTTGCCCGCCGGTGCTAGCATAGGTCATGGCAAACCGCAGGGCGTCGGCACCAAACTCTGCAATGACCTCGAGCGGATCCACCCCATTGCCTTTGGACTTGCTCATTTTTTGCCCTTGCTCGTCCAGTACAAGCCCGTGTAAAAGTACGTCGCTAAAGGGTTTTTCACCTGTAAATTGATAGCCAGCCATCTCCATGCGGGCCACCCAGAAAAAGATGATGTCGTAGCCGGTAACGAGCACAGACGTCGGGTAGAACTTTTTGAAGTAAGGATCGTCTGTATTTGGCCAACCTAGTGTGCTGAAGGGCCAGAGGTTAGAACTAAACCACGTGTCAAATACGTCTGGGTCTTGCGTGAGTTCTAAGTGGGCGTAGCGCGGGTCATCGTCACAGTCGAGGTCGGGATTGTCCATGTCTGGCACGTAGATGTTGCCCTCGGGGTCGTACCACGCCGGAATTTGATGCCCCCACCAAAGTTGCCGGGACACGTTCCAGTGCCGCAAGTTGGCGAGCCAGTCGCGGTTCACTTTGCCGTAGCGCTCAGGGTGGACGGTGATGTCGCCAGTGTCGAGTCCCTCGAGCACCCTTTGAGCAATCGCATCCGTATTCACAAACCATTGCTCACTCAAAATAGGCTCCACCGGTTCTTTGGTACGCTGCGACAAACCAAGGGGTACGGTGTAATCTTGGGTAGTTACCAGCGTGCCCTCTTCAGCTAGGGCAGCTTCAACAACATCACGCGCTGTAAAGCGGTCAAGTCCTTGAAACTGGGTTGGTACTAAATCGCTCGTGAGTTTGGCGTTTAGGTCAATGACGCTCGGGCGTGCCAAGTTATGACGCTCGCCAATGTCAAAGTCGGTTGGGTCATGGGCTGGGGTAATTTTAAGTGCGCCTGTACCAAAGTCCATCTCGACAGCTTCATCGGTAATAATTGGAATGAACCTGTCAGTTAGAGGGATACGCACCTGCTTGCCAACAAAATCACGGAAACGCTCATCGTCCGGGTGAACTGCAACTGCTTGGTCAGCAAAAATGGTCTCTGGGCGCACGGTCGCAATGCGAATCTCGGTATTGCCATCAGCAAGTGGATAGCGCAAGGTGTAAAGTTTACCGAGGCGTTCTTCGCGGTCAACTTCCAAGTCAGATAAGGTTGTCTGGCTCACTGGGTCCCAGTTGACAATACGCTCACCTTTATACGCGAGACCTTCGTGATAAAGCTTCACAAACTGATGCCGCACGGCTTGGGATAAACCTACATCCATCGTGAAGCGCGTACGTGACCAATCTGCAGACGCACCGAGGCGCTGAAGTTGCCCCAAAATAATGCCACCGTATTGCTCTTTCCACTCCCAAACGCGCTTCAAAAAGCCTTCACGCCCTAGGTCGTAACGGCTAACGCCTTCGCTAGCCAGCATCCGCTCAACTTGGACTTGCGTGGTGATGCCCGCGTGGTCCATGCCTGGTTGGTAGAGGGCCTCAAAGCCTTTCATGCGCTTGTAACGCGTGAGGGTGTCAATAATGGTGTTGTCAAACGCATGGCCTAAGTGCAAGTTACCATTGACGTTGGGCGGTGGAATGACAATACAAAACGCGGGTTTATCGGAATGAGCATCAACTGTAAAAGGCTCATCCACCCAGCGTTTTACCCAGCGGTCTTCAACCTCAAATGGGTTGTACTGCTTGGTGAGTTCGCGTGAACTTTGTTGTGATGAGGATATCGTCTCCGTAGTTTCTGTTGGGGTGTCCATACCTACCTCCGGATGCGTTAAATATCATTCACAGATATTACAAATAAACACATACGGACGAGGCATAACCACGCGTTACCACCGTATTTCAGTGTTGATGCTATCTGCATCAACAAAGCACTTCATTGATTCAGCTAACGGGCTGATTGCCGAGAGGTCTAATGAGTGTATGCAAAACACTGTTCTTCTCTAAGGTGACATCTTCAAAATTCTGATGTTTACCACAGGCGACGTTCACCGCATTCCCGTTTGCTTACGCTTTCAGCCTGTGACGCAAAACTCTCTAGTAGGGTAGAGGCGGTTACTCTTCCTGTTGGTGGTGAGTATAGCAAATCTGTGTAGATGGTGTGGCATTTGACAACAATTCCAGATGTTGAGGAAGCATATGTAGGACTAATAACCATTAGATTATTCTTTACTTGCCTTTGAAATGAATAGAGTAGCTTGTTAAAGTCACATCTTATGGTGAATACACACGTACTTTTAACTGGAGCAGCCGGCAGAATAGGCAGTACATTTTTTGAAAAAACACAACTGCCGTTTAAGTTTCGCTTAACAGACCTAGCTAACACAACGCTAGCTGTATCTGCCCCTCATGAATTTACACCTGCTAATTTGCGTGACAAAGACCAATGTGTTGCGCTATGTAAAGATATAGATACCGTTGTGCATTTAGCAGGCATCCCTTCAGCAGAGGCGAGTTTTGAAGATGTACTGGCAGATAACATGCTGGTAACACACAATATCTTTCAAGCAGCACTGGAAAATAACTGTAAGCGGGTCATTGTGGCTAGCAGCGCGCAAGCTACAGAGGCTTATCCTGTAGATGTGCAGGTCAATCACATGATGCCTGTTCGCCCTAAAAATTTATATGGCGTCAGTAAGTGTTTCGTGGAGGCACTTGCGTCTTACTACGCCACAGAGCAGCAACTATCCGCCATTGCCCTAAGAATCGGCGCATTTGAATTTCCTGATGATCACAACCTTGTAACCACTCGAGACTACAGTGC